>NZ_JBFUIH010000074.1:0-18324 GCF_056401975.1 Pseudomonas sp. P4_C8
GCAACCGGCAACGTGCTGGGCAATGACAGCGATGTGGATAATCTCCTGAGCGTGGCCACGTTCACGGTTGGCGGCACCGAGTACACCGCAGGCGCCACCCCGGCGATCATCGCCAACGTCGGCACCCTGGTGATCGGGGCGAACGGTGCTTACACCTTTACTCCGGACTCCAACTACAACGGCACCRTGCCGACCGTCACCTACACCACCAACACCGGTTCCACCAGCACGCTGGATATCAGCGTCACYCCGGTCAATGACCCGAGCGTCCTGACCGCGGATACCAACACKGTCGATGAAGACCACGCGGCCACCGGCAACGTGCTGGGCAACGATAGCGATGTGGATAATCTCCTGAGCGTGGCCACCTTCACGGTTGGCGGCACCGAGTACACCGCAGGCGCCCCGGCGACCATCGCCAACGTCGGCACCCTGGTGATCGGGGCGAACGGTGACTACACCTTTACCCCGGTGGATAACTGGAACGGCACCGTGCCGACCGTCACCTACACCACCAACACCGGTTCCACCAGCACGCTGAATATCAGCGTCACTCCGGTCAATGACCCGAGCGTCCTCGGAGCGGACACCAATACTGTCGATGAAGACCACGCAGCCACCGGCAACGTGCTGACCAACGATAGCGATGTCAACAACGATCTGAGTGTCGCGACATTCACGGTTGGCGGCACCGAGTACACCGCAGGCGCCACCCCGGCGATCATCGCCAACGTCGGCACCCTGGTGATCGGGGCGAACGGTGCTTACACCTTTACCCCGGACTCCAACTACAACGGCACCGTGCCGACCGTCACCTACACCACCAACACCGGCTCCACCAGCACGCTGGATATCAGCGTCACCCCGGTCAATGACCCAAGCGTCCTGACCGCGGATACCAACACTGTCGATGAAGACCATGTTGCAACCGGTAACGTGCTGACCAATGACAGCGATGTCGATAATCTCCTGAGCGTGGCCACCTTCACGGTTGGCGGCACCGAGTACGCCGCAGGCGCCACCCCGGCGACCATCGCCAACGTCGGCACCCTGGTGATCGGGGCGAACGGTGCTTACACCTTTACCCCGGTGGATAACTGGAACGGCACCGTGCCGACCGTCACCTACACCACCAGCACCGGCTCCACCAGCACGCTGGATATCAGCGTCACCCCGGTCAATGACCCAAGCGTCCTGACCGCGGATACCCAGACGGTCGATGAAGACCACGCGGCCACTGGCAACGTGCTGGGCAATGACAGCGATGTGGATAATCTCCTGAGCGTCTCCAGCTTCAGCGTGAATGGGGTCGACGGCAGCTTCACGGCGGGCCAGACCGCAACCATGACCGGTGTCGGAACGCTGATCATCGCCAGCAACGGTGCTTACACCTTTACCCCGGCCGAGAACTGGAACGGCACCGTACCGACCGTCACCTACACCACCAACACCGGTTCCACCAGCACGCTGGATATCAGCGTCACCCCGGTCAATGACCCRAGCGTCCTGACCGCGGACACCAACACTGTCGATGAAGACCACGCGGCCACTGGCAACGTGCTGGGCAACGATAGCGATGTCGACAACGATCTGAGTGTCGCGACATTCACGGTTGGCGGCACCGAGTACACCGCAGGCGCCACCCCGGCGATCATCGCCAACGTCGGCACCCTGGTGATCGGGGCGAATGGTGCTTACACCTTTACCCCGCTGGAGAACTACAACGGCACCGTGCCGACCGTCACCTACACCACCAATACCGGTTCCACCAGCACGCTGGATATCAGCGTCACCCCGGTCAATGACCTAAGCGTCCTGGTCGCGGACACCAATACTGTCGATGAAGACCACGCAGCCACCGGCAACGTGCTGACCAACGACCACGATGTCGATAATCTCCTGAGCGTGGCCACCTTCACGGTTGGCGGCACCGAGTACGCCGCAGGCGCCACCCCGGCGATCATCGCCAACGTCGGCACCCTGGTGATCGGGGCGAACGGTGCTTACACCTTTACTCCGGACTCCAACTACAACGGCACCGTGCCGACCGTCACCTACACCACCAACACCGGTTCCACCAGCACGCTGAATATCAGCGTCACTCCGGTCAATGACCCGAGCGTCCTCGGAGCGGACACCAACACTGTCGATGAAGACCACGCGGCCACCGGCAACGTGCTCGGCAACGACCACGATGTCGATAATCTCCTGAGTGTGGCCACCTTCACGGTTGGCGCCACCGAGTACACCGCAGGCGCCACCCCGGCGATCATCGCCAACGTCGGCACCCTGGTGATCGGGGCGAATGGTGCTTACACCTTTACCCCGGTGGAKAACTGGAACGGCACCGTGCCGACCGTCACCTACACCACCAGCACCGGTTCCACCAGCACGCTGGATATCAGCGTCACCCCGGTCAATGACCCAAGCGTCCTGACCGCGGATACCCAGACGGTCGATGAAGACCACGCAGCCACCGGCAACGTGCTGACCAACGACCACGATGTCGATAATCTCCTGAGCGTGGCCAGCTTCACGGTTGGCGGCACCGAGTACACCGCAGGCGTCCCGGCGATCATCGCCAACGTCGGCACCCTGGTGATCGGGGCGAACGGTGCTTACACCTTTACTCCGGTGGAGAACTACAACGGCACCGTGCCGACCGTCACCTACACCACCAATACCGGCTCCACCAGCACGCTGAGTATCAGCGTCACCCCGGTCAATGACCCAAGTGTGCTGACTGCTGACTCCAACACAGTCCTCGAGGACAACATCGCCACCGGTAACGTACTGACTAACGATCGTGATGTGGATAACGACCTGAGCGTAACCAAATTCACGGTTGGCGGCACCGAGTACACTGCAGGCGTCCCGGCGACCATCGCCAACGTCGGCACCCTGGTGATCGGGGCGAACGGTGCTTACACCTTTACCCCGGTGGATAACTGGAACGGCACCGTGCCGACCGTCACCTACACCACCAACACCGGTTCCACCAGCACGCTGAATATCAGCGTCACCCCGGTCAATGACCCAAGTGTGCTGACTGCTGACTCCAACACAGTCCTCGAGGACAACATCGCCACCGGTAACGTACTGACTAACGACCGCGATGTGGATAACGCCCTGAGCGTAGCCAAATTCACGGTTGGCGGCACCGAGTACACCGCAGGCGCCGCCCCGGTGACCATCGCCAACGTCGGTACCCTGACCCTCGGTGCCAACGGCGCCTACACCTTTACCCCGGTGGAGAATTGGAACGGCACCGTGCCGACCGTCACCTACACCACCAACACAGGTTCCACCAGCACGCTGAACATCAGCGTCACCCCGGTCAACGACGCACCGACTGCCGCACCGGTTAACGTCACCGGTACCGAAGACACCCCGCTGATCCTCGGCTGGTCGACCTTCGGCGTCAGTGATGTCGACAGCCCAGCCACCAGCCTCGGAGTAAAAATCACCGGCCTGCCGGTCGAAGGCAAGTTGCAATACCTGAACGGCTCGACCTGGACCGACCTGACGCCTAACCAGACCATCACCAAGGCTGACATCGACGCGGGCAAGTTGCGCTTCATGCCTGACGCCAACGAATCTGGCGCCAACGGCTATAACAGCGGCACGGGCAACAATCTGGCGGACTACGCGCAGATCCAGTTCCAGCCAACCGACGGCACACTGCTGGGCAGCACCGGCACGATCAAAATCGACATCACCCCGGTAGCAGATGCACCAACGCTGAACGTCGCCAGCAACAACGTGACCTCGACAGGCTTAATCAAGGAAGTCTGGACTGGCCTGGCCGGCCTGGGCACCAATGGTAACGGCGCGCCTTCCGACACGCTGAAATCGGTGATCGATGCCGCCGGCACACCGAACTCCAGCAGCACCGTCGGCAACGTGCAATCCAGTGGCGATGTGGCTGCTGGCACCGCGTCGAAAACCTCCGGCCTGATTTACCTCGAAGCCGGCAAGACCTACACCTTCAGTGGCACCGGCGATGACAGCCTGCTGGTGACCATCGGTGGCAAGAGCGTGGCCAGTGCCCTGTGGGGCAATGGCGGCACGCTTACCGGCTCGTTCACCCCGACCACCAGCGGTTACTACACGCTGGACATCTACCACCACAATCAAAGCGGCCCGGGCAGCTATGACGTCAACCTGTCGGTCAACGGCAGCACGGCTATCGATTTGAGCAGCGCCGGTGTACCGCTGTACACCGGTGTGGCGGATCTGGTCGCTTCCGGCGTGACTGTTTCCGACCTGCACGGCACTAACGGCGAAGGCTACTACGAAGGCTACAAACTCAACACGGGCGCCGAAGGCACCAGCGTTCATCTGTCCGCAATCACCACCGCACTGACAGACGTCGACGGCTCCGAAAGCCTGAGCGTGAAGATCAGCGGCATACCGGTGGGCGCGGTACTCACCGATGGCGCCGGCCACACCTTCACCGCCACCGCGACGTCCGGCGAAGCCAATGTCACCGGCTGGACCCTCAGTTCCCTGACCGTGACCCCGCCTGCGTATTACAACGGCCAGTTCAACCTGACGGTGACTTCCACCTCCACCGAATTACTCGGTGGTTCGGCGCCGCCCAGCGTCGCAACGATTCCCGTCACCGTTTACCCGGCGGTCTATAACTCGATCACTGCCACCGCAGGAAACGACAATGTCGTCGGCACCGATGGCAATGACATCGTGGTGGCAGATATCGGCGGCCTGACGGTCACACCGGGCAAGAATTACAACATCGCGTTCATGGTCGACAGCTCGGGCAGCATGAGCGATTCCTCCGTAACGTCGGCGAAGAATTCGCTGGTAGCGGTGTTCACCTCGCTGATCGCCAGTGCCACCTCGCAAAACTCGAGCGCTGGCACCGTGAAAGTGTTCCTCGTGGACTTCGATACACAGGTCAACAAATCGATTTCGATTGATCTGTCGAAACCAGGTGCTCTGGACCTATTGAAGGGGGTCCTCAACAGCATGCAGTCTGGTGGTTACACCAACTACGAAGACGTGTTCAAAACCACCGCAAACTGGTTCAAAGGCCCTGACGCGCTGAGCAACCTCAACGCGACCAACCTCACCTATTTCATCACCGATGGTGAGCCGACCGCTTATACGAAGGACGAACAAACCAATCCGCTGGTCGTCGACTACAAGTCCAATAGCGCTACCGACCTTTACCTCGACAACGTGTTGAAGCAAGGCTCCTACACGCCGGGGACCGAGTTCAGGATGATCATCGGTGGTGAGAGTCGCGTGGTAGTTGATTCCTCGGGTGCTTTGTACAAATGGAGCGAAAAAGGGAACGGCGACTGGTCGTCGGACAAGTACAGTTCCAGCCTGCAAGTTCACGCTCAGGGAGACGGCACCTATGAACTGTCGGTTTACGTAGGCAGCGGCTCTGTCGACACCGTCAGTGCGAGCAATGCGGCATCCGCGTTCGCGCTGTTTGCTGCCGCCAACTCCAAGGTGCAAGCCATTGGCGTGAACAGCGGTGTCACGGAAAACGACCTCTCGCCGTATAACACCACCGATGGAAAACCGCTGGCCAACATCAACCCGGATGACCTGGCCAACGCCATTCTCGGCCACAGCGAAGCGACCCTTCCGGGCAAGGACACCATCAACGGCGGCGATGGCAACGACATCATCTTCGGCGATCTGGTGAGCTTCACTGGCGTGACGGGTGAGGGCTACACCGCGCTGCAGGCTTTTGTTGGCAAGGAAACCGGTGTCGAAACCAACCAAGTCACCTCAAGTAACGTGCACCAGTACGTCACCGAGCACTACTCCACGCTCGATGTGTCTGGGGCTCATGATGGTGACGATACGCTGTTGGGTGGTGCTGGCAACGACATCATCTTCGGGCAGGGCGGTGGCGACAAACTCTACGGCGGCAGCGGCAACGACATCCTGCTCGGTGGCACTGGCAACGATTTGCTAAACGGTGAGGCCGGCAATGACTTCCTCATCGGTGGCGCTGGCACAGATACGCTGGACGGTGGTGCCGGCAATGACACCCTCCTCGGTGGCACTGGCAACGACACGCTGATCGGCGGCTTGGGTGGCGACACCTTCGTCTGGAAAGCAGGCGATACCGGCACCGACGTGATCAAGGACTTCAATGCCAATGAAGGCGACCGCATCGACCTGCGTGATCTGTTGCAGAACGAGAGCGGCAGCACCATCGATAACTTCCTGAAGATCACCACATCTGGCGGCGTCTCGTCCCTGGAAGTCAACTCAGCCGGCAATTTCAACAGCGCCGACGCGACTGCGGCCAAGGCGGATGTGACGATCAAACTGGAAGGTAACAACTGGTCCAGCGCCAACCTGCATAACCTGATCGCCGGCAGCGATCCAACCATCAAGGTTGATCACAACAACAGCTGATCAAACGAAAAACGGCCGCCCTTATGGGGCGGCCGTCACGTTTGTGCCTTTCTCCACGGTGACGATTTCGTCGCCGCACCGCATACTCGCGTTCAGTTGGCCTATGCTGCTGACAGCATGACGCTGGTCCATTTCTGAGGGATGTTCAATGTTCTACGTGCAACGCGATGCGCAAGGCCAGTTAGTGCGCGTGGAAGCCGCGGCCTACGCCGAGGCCACGGAAACACTGCCGGCCGACAACCATGAAATCCAGACCTGGTATGCCAACGAAGTGATGGAAACCAGCCTCAAACAGCTCAAGCAGAGCGACCTGGAAATGATCCGGGTACTCGACGACTTGATCCAGGTGCTGACCAGCAAAGGCGTAATCCGCGTCACCGACCTGCCGCCGGCGGCACAAGCCAAACTGATGGACCGCAACCAGGCCCGTGAAGCGTTGGGCGGGTTGAGCCAGTTGATTGATGATGAAGAGACGGGGTTGATCTAACTCTAACTCCCCACCTTTTTTGGTATTCGTACTGACGCCATCGCGAGCAGGCTCGCTCCCACATTGGATTTCAGTCGTTCACACAAGCTGTGTTCACTGAAGATCACCTGTGGGAGCGAGCCTGCTCGCGAAAGCGGACTTCAACCCAACACAAAACCACCCTGCTAAATCTTGACTGAACCCGCCGCCAATTCTGGCGACTCAAGATGATCCAGCGCCCGCTCCACCAACAAATGAACCCCGTCGGCCATTCGGCTAAGCGCCAGCGCGACGCAGCGGCGTGAGCCTTCTACATCGTCGGCCAGGTCGGCGGCGATGGCGCTGATGGAGAGCAGGTCTTCGGAGGCGTTGGCCAGGAGGGCTTCGGTGGGGATGTCGGGGGAGACGGTGAAGAGGCGGCCTCTGCGAGGAGAAGGCGGATTTGGGGTTACTTTGAACATGGCGTGGTCTCAATGATTACAAAGAGGCTGACCCGGTTCGCTTGCACGCGAATAAGGTGGCAGCTATGTGCGGGGTGCAAGACCGAGTAACCACGCCCTAAACCTCGGCAGACCCGAAGGTCTCCCGCACACAGCCGCCATAAAGCAATCACAACAAGCATGAAAAATGCCTGATGAATGGCCAGAGGCAGTGTTTGGATGTGGTTTCTACCCGGACTTGCACGTCCGTGTCACTGATTATTCAGTGACAAGGCCAGACTAGACCTGCGCATTGCCCGGAACAAGTTCACCAAAACCGACACAACTCGAAGGAAATCTCCTAGGAATTTGCCTTCAGATTTTCCGGTGACTGCACTGACGCCATCGCGAGCAAGCTCGGCTCCTACAGGGGTTTTGGTCGTTCACACAGGCTGTGTTCACTGAAGATCTACTGTGGGAGCGAGCCTGCTCGCGATAGCGGCATCCGCCTCACCGCCAAGGCTTGGGCTCACCAAACAACTGCCCCTGAACCCCATAAAGCCCCATCTCCCGAATCACCGACAACTCCCCTTCAGTCTCGACCCGCTCGGCAATCAGCGGCAAATCGATGCTGTGTGCCGCGCGCTGGATCGCCTCGATGAACAGGCGCTTGTCGCTCTCCTGATCAATCGCCCGAATGTAACCGCCATCGATCTTCAGGTACGCCAGCCCTAGTCGCGCCAGGTTGCCGATCATGCTGAAGCGCCCACCAAAACGTTGCAGGCTCAGGGAGAAGCCGAGTTCTCGCAGACGCCGCGTCAACTCTTCCAGCATCGCTTGCTCCGGCAGCTGTTCCTCGCCGATTTCCAGCGTCAGGCGTGGCCCCAGATTAGAGTTCGCGCGCAAAATCTCGAAAACTTTATTCAGCGCCTGCGCATCGCCCAACGTCGCCGACGACAGATTCAGCGCCAGCGATTCTTCGTGACCCGCCATCTGCTCGAGCACCAATTCCAACATCAGCCGATCCAGCCGCGCGGTCCAGCCAAAACGTTCCAGCCACGGCAGGAAGCGCCCGGCAGGAATGGTCTGCCCCTGCTCGTCGACCAGGCGCGACAGCACTTTGTAATGCAACACCAGTTGCGTGTCCTGGCTGGCCACGACCGGTTGGAAATACAACTGGAACCGTCGCTGATTCAACGCCTGATCCAGCAAATTGTTCCAGGCATGATGGTCATCGCCGACAATGGCCGACGCACTGTGATCCAGGCACGCCCAGCTCGGCTCGCCCTGGGTTTCCGCCTGGGCCAACGCCTGATCGCCCAGTCCGAGCACCGCTTGCGGTGAGTCGCCATGTACAAACGGCGCCAACCCGATCGAAGCCACCGAGGCCACGTCGGTGGCGCCCGTCGCATGCAGGCTCGCCAATGCACTGTCGAGGTTCTGCGCCAACTGCAGCGCCTCTTCCCGCACCAGCCCCGGCGCCAGCACGGCGAACTCACCACCGCGAATCCGCGTGACGAGGTTCTGGGTTTCCGGGTACTTGGCACACTCGCGGGACAACTGCTCGCCCACGGCTTTCAATAACTGATCGGTGCGTTGGCCGCCCAACCGCTGGTTCAAACCGGCCAGGTCCTTGACCCGCAACAACAGCAGATAACCGGAACTGGCCTGCTCCGGATTGCTCACCCGGGTGTTCAATTGCATCTCGAAATAACGACGATTGGCGAGCCCGGTGAGGTTGTCCTGATAAGACTCGACCCGCAGTTTTTCACTGCGTTCGGCCTGTTCCTGGAACAACGCCTTGAGCTTCTCGACCATCTGGTTCATGGCCTGCACCACACGACGCAGCTCCGGCGTGCGAGGCAGTTCCGGCAGGCTGAGGAATTCGCGGCGGGCGATGGCGTGGGATTGCTTGACCATGTAATCCAGCGGTTTCAATTGCCGACGCAACAACAGCGCCCCCAGCACCGCGCTCACGGCGCCGCAAACCAACAACCAGCCGAGACTGCCCAGCGCGCTCTGCCACAGCTTGGCCAGCGCAAACATCGGGTGGCTGACCACCTCCACCCGCGCCGCTTGCTCCCAACCACGACTGACAATCGCATCGCCGCCAGCGGCTTCAAGGCCAATCATTTTGACGAACCAGTCCGGCACGTTGTTGACCGCCGCAATCCCGTTGCGCTCGACGATGGTGTTGTCGTTGCTCAGGTCGACGACGCGGATGCTTGAGTAGTAACCGCTGTCGAAAATCGAGCTGACCAGCAGCTCGACCATCGCCGGGTCGTCGATGTTCGGCGTCAGGGACAGTGCCAGCGCCGTCGCGGCGTCCTGGGCGTGGGAGCGCAACTGGTTGACGTACTGGGTGCGCGAGCTTTCCAGACTGACCATGAAGCTGCCGGTGAAGGCGACCACCAGGAACAGACAAATAGCGATCAACAGCTGTTTGAACAAAGACATCTGAGCGCTTGCTCCTAGTTTGTCGTTTCGACCGGGAAACCTTCGGCCTGCATTTTCTTCAACACGTCCTGCCAGCGGGACAGACGTTTGGTGTCACCGACCTTTTTGTTGCCCTTGGCGCCGGGCAAGTACAAACCTTCTGCATTGAAAGAGTAGACCGGCAACAGATCGGTTCGTTGGCTGGCCGGCTTTATCTCGTTGATCAGGCTGTCGAGCACCAGCGGCATGGCCTCGGGGCTTGAATAGTAGGTCAACACCATGTGCGCCCGGTTCTGGCGCAACGCCTTGACGTAGGTGATGCGCAGCTTGTCACTGGATACGCCGAGGTGGCGCAGGCTGAAATACTTGGCAATCGCATAATCTTCGCAATCACCGGCGCCCTTCCACAGCGCTTCGATGGGCGTTCCCCAATAGTCGACCTCGTGCCACAGGTCGATGTCCTCGACGTAACGCACCTGCTTGTTGAAGAATAGGTTGACCACTTTGAGCTGTTCTTGCTCGCTGACTTGCTTCTGAGTGGCCAGCAACTGCTGCCAGGCATCGATCCGCTGCTGCCCTTCACCTAGCGGTCCGTGTAAGGCTTGCGCACGGCGGCTGATCAGCGAAAAATCCCAATCGGCCTGCAAGCCGCCCAGCATGAGGCCGGCCAGTAGCAGCGCACAACACAGCCAGCGCAAAGTCCGTGGGATCGCGAAACGTACCGCCAATGCGAGGCATCCAGGTCAGGCAAATGGTATTCGGCCGATGGTGCAGGTTAGCCCGACAAAAGACAATGGCACGGTGCAATCACGGACGGCACGCTAGACTTGTATTGTGAGTGACATAAAAAGATTGCGATCGAGAACCTGACTTGTTTGACAAGTCTCAGTGCAGTCACTAGTGTCCATTTGGATCCAAATATTTCAGTCGAATAGGGTGCGTAGTAGTGACACAGAAGCCCAACCCTCTCAGTAGTATCAAGGTCAGCGGGCCGATTCCCGCTCACCTCGCACGCTCGGTGATCGAAGAAACGCTACGCTCGGCGATTCTCGATGGGCGCATCCCTTGCGGCACTGCATTGCGCCAGCAAGATCTGGCCGATCTGTTCGGGGTTAGCCGCATGCCCGTGCGCGAAGCCTTGCGCCAACTCGAAGCCCAGGCACTGCTCAACGTTGTCGCCCATAAAGGTGCCGTCGTCGCACCGCTGGTTTCGGGTGATGCCGTTGAAACCTATGCGCTGCGGATTCTGTTGGAATCTGAAGCGCTGCGACTCTCCATTCCATTACTTGAGAAAGCAGACTTCGAGCAGGCTGCCCGTCATATCGATGACATGGAAACAGAGCACGATTACACCGAGATCGGCCGGCTCAATCGCCTGTTCCATATGTCGCTGTACAGCAAGGCGCCTAACCGTCGGCTGTTGAGTCTGATTGAAGAAGGGTTGAACGAAGAGGAACGTTTCCTGCGCTTCAATCTGGAAGCGATGGGCCTGGGCAAATTGTCTCAGGAAGATCACCGAGCGCTGCTACTGGCCGTGGAAGACCGCGACATCCAGCGCGCGGTAACGATGCTCGAGAATCACCTCAACCGGGGTGTCGAGGTCATTACACGCTACCTCGCCAGCCCTGAAGCGCTGAACAAGAAAACCTCCCGGTAAACCGTACCGGCAAGTTGAGCGAGCAGATCGGACTGCTCGCTTAGGCTTGTCGCGATGACGCTAAGCCCCACGCTAAAGCCCTGCCCTCGATTTCCCCCTCTCACGCCCAATCATTGCACTGAGAAGATGACATCTCAGCGATAGCGGCTGCCGTGATTTACGCTCACTCTTGGACTGCCAACAACCAATGAACGGGCGACGCTGCGCACCTGCGTAACAGTCTCCGCACCAAGAACCTAAGGAAGGAGTCTTGTCACGGGAAAGGAAGCACCGGCGTTAATCCCAGCCAACTTCCCCCCCTAAAACCACTTCGACGATCTAACTATAAAAGTTGCTTCGAGTGAGGCATTCACTCTTTATTTAAATTCTGATGCTTATTAGTCGGAAGGAGTAACTACGCCCAAATAAAACTTAAAACAAAAGTTTTATTGGAGCTTGTCGCACCCGAATAACTTGAACTTTCATTTAATTAAAAAATAACTTGCCCGACTCTTTATTCGTGTATTAGTTTTTGTTCGCCGTACTGAACACAGGCCTGCAACCCTGTATCTGCGGACCATTACTCACTCATACAGCCCCATCAGCCTGAGGCCTTCGCTCGCCCATAGAAAACTTCAAACGACAGACACTTATTGCTCGCAACTTCATTAACCGTACTTCCGACAACCCATAGGCTCACTCATGAAAACGAATAAAGACCGCCTCATCCAGAAGAAGGCAGAACTTAGTGCACACCCGATCTTCTCTGAAATACATTCGCTGTCGGTACTTCAACGTTTCATGGAAACCCATGTATTTGCGGTGTGGGATTTCATGTCGCTCACCAAGCGCCTGCAACAGGAATTGACCTGCGTTCAACTGCCCTGGTTGCCGCCACGAGACCCGCAGGCTGCACGTCTGATCAACGAAATCGTGCTGGGTGAAGAGTCCGATGATCGTCTGGTCCAAGGTCATTACAGCCATTTTGAATTGTATCTGGATGCAATGCGCGAAGTCGGTGCCAGCACCGTCGCGGTGGAACGCTTTGTAGCGTTGCAACAGGAAGGCGTAAGTTACGACGTCGCGTTGCAAAGCGTGGACGTCGATCCGGCTGCGGCGCAGTTTGTGCGGCACACCTTGCACACAGCGTTGCATGCACCCGGACACAGCGTCGCCGCAGCGTTTTTGCATGGTCGTGAGAGCGTGATTCCGCAGATGTTCCAGCGGATTCTCGACGACTGGGGCATCGGCATCGAGCAAGCGCCGACCTTCCGGTACTACCTGGAGCGGCACATCGAAGTCGATTCCGAAGACCACGGCCCGGCAGCGGAAAAACTCCTGGCCCGGTTGGTCGATGGCAATCCGCAACGCCAAGAGGACGTCTACGCCAGCGCCATTGCCGCCGTAGAAAGCCGCATCGCACTGTGGGACGGTCTGCGTCTGAACATGGGCGAACTCTTGCCTGAGGTAAGCGCATGAACGCCGCCGACTACCAATCCTTCGCCGACGCCTGGGAGAGCCGCGCGACCATCCGCACTCGCCCACGGCGGGTGCTGGAAAACGACGACAAACTGATCTATCCCTTGAGCCGGCAACCGCTGGTGCTGAGTGAAACCTTCCTGCGTGAATGCCCGGAACAAAGGGACTTTGCCTTGGTGCAGACGCTCTACAAGTTCATCAACGACGTGGTGATTTTCGAAACCGAGATCGTCGACAAGACAGCGCGCAGCATTGCCAAGAATCGCTTCGCCGTGACGTTCCCGTTTGCCTGCCGTTACGACGCCATGACCGTGGTCGTGGACGAGGACTACCACGCGTTGGTGGCCATGGACTTCATGCAGCAGACCATCGCCATGACCGGCATCACACCGATCGTGTTACCGGACGAAATCGAGCTCAGTCGAGCGATCCCGGCGGCCGTGGCGCTCGCACCGGAACACCTGCGCAGTGCCGTCGAATTGATCTGCGTGGCCATTGCCGAGAACACCGTGACCGGCGATGTCGCGGCGTTCGCCAAGGACGACACAGTCAAGCAGTCGATCAAGGGCTTGATGGCCGATCACTTGCTGGACGAAGGTCGCCACTCCGGCTTCTGGGCGCGGCTGGTGCGCATCTACTGGCACACCGCGAGCGAAGAAGATCGCCATTGCATCGCGCAGATCCTGCCGGTGTTCATCAGGCATTACCTGACCAACGATATTCAGAAGTCCTTCGACTTCCTGTTGATCGAGTCTTTGCAGATCAGCGAGGCGGCACGTCAGGCACTCAAGTGCGAAGTCTCGGGGTTGGCCTTCCCGATCAATCGCCATCACCCGCTGGTCGCCAACATCGTGCGGTTTTTTCGCAGCAGTTCACTGCTCGATTCGCCGTGCGTGCAAGACGCGCTGAGCGATTACCTGGGTTAACAAGGAGTACATCCATGAGACGTCTCGACATTTTGCTCATTGGGCAAAGCCAAGCCTTGACCGACCTAGCGCTGGAGCTAGAACAACACGGTCATTCGTTAATCCGGTTCGACACGCTCAATGAGCAACCGGCATTTGATTTGCTGATCGACGACGCGAGTGTGCCGTTTGCTGACTTCAGCGAAACACCGCGACTGACGCTGCAACTGGGTGTCGGTGGAACGGAGGCTGACGGTTTGCCGTCGCTGGACGTGTTGTGCACTTACAACTCGGCATTGTTCACTCGCGTGCCAATCGCCGACGTGCCTTGCGGTAACGGCCAGGCATTGCGCCTGCGAGCGGTGGCGGAGCTGGTGGATCACGTCGCGCTGCTGGTCAGCCGCTTCTCCCGGGATGCCGAGTATTTTCTGCACGCACAACCGGCAGCGCCTGCTCACTTTGAGCGTGTGGAAAATCTGTTGTGGCTCGAACACCTGGCCTTCATCCATCAGCTCAACTTCACCGAGCAGCCCGGGCTGCTGAAACTGGGCCGGATCCCGATGATCGAACGCCTCGAACAACGCCTTCTTCAATCCGCCGAACAACCCGCGCTGACCATCGACGGTACGACGCTGAGCTATCGGCAACTGCATGCCCACAGCCGAGCTATCCAACAGCAGTTGCAGCCGCTGCTCGATCAGCATCAAGGGCCATTGATAGTCGGAATCTGTCTGCCGAAATGCAGCGCGTTGTATGCAGGGATTCTGGCAATTCTCGGCAGCGGTGCGGTGTATTTGCCGCTGGAGCCGAGTCACCCGCTGCAACGTCAGCAGTACATTCTTTCAAATGCCGGGGCTGTGCTGTTGCTGCATGACGGCCAGCATCCACTCGCTGACGACATGCCGGGACTGGACATCAGCCGCATCGACGTCGACGACGTGGACCTCGAACAACCCTTGATGCGCCACCGACCCGACCTCGATGCGCCGTGCATGGCGCTCTATACCTCGGGCACCACCGGGCATCCCAAGGGCGTGTTGCTCAGTCAGGCCAACCTTGCGCACTTCACCGCGTGGTACGCCGACTACGTGCAGCTCACCGATCAGAGTCGGGTGTTGCAGTTTTCGTCATTGAGTTTTGACTCGTCACTGATCGACATTTTCCCGACCCTGCTTCAGGGCGCAGAGCTGATCGTGCCCAGTGACGATCAACGTCGCGATCCCTTGCAACTGGTCGAGCTGATCCGCCACCGGCAACTGAGCCACGCGTTTTTGCCACCGGCACTGTTGAGCATTCTGCCGCTGGAGCAGTTGCAGGTTCTGGATCATGTGATGACCGGCGGCGACGTTTGCGAACCCTATGTGATCGAGCAACTGACCCGCCAAGGCAAGCTTTACAACCTGTACGGCCCGACCGAAGCCACAGTGTTGATTACCGCGCGACAATTGCGTAGCGGCGACAGCAATCGAACCCTCGGCGCACCGATTGCCAACAGCCAGGTGTTGATTCTCGATGAAGACTTTCAACCGGTGGCCGACCAGACTGTCGGTGAGCTGTACATCGTCGGACCGGGTGTGTGCCTGGGGTATCTGAACAACCCGCAACAGACCGCCGAACGCTACCTGAAGTTGAGTGTTCCAAGCGGCCAAAGCCTGCGCGCCTACCGAACCGGCGACATGGCGAAGTGGACCCGCGACGGCGTCGAGCTGTGTGGGCGGCGGGATCACCAGGTGAAGATTCGCGGGTTTCGGGTTGAACCGGAAGAGATTGAACGCTGCCTGCGTGACAGCCAGTTGTATCGCCAGGTGGCGGTGGTCATCGACAGTCAACGGCGCATCCTGGCCTTCCTCGCGCAGCCTCAGGAAGACCGGCCCGGCACCGCTCGCGAAGCCTTGAAGGCTCACGCGCTGCAGTTTTTACCGGACTACATGCAGCCGGTTGCCTGGACCGAACTGCAAAGCATGCCCTTCGCCAGCAATGGCAAAGTCGACCGCAAAGCACTGCTTGCAATGCCCATCAGCGTCCTGGAAAACACTACTCGGCGCTTACCCACCAGTGCCGATGAGGCACTGCTGCTGGAGATTTGGGCGGAGTTATTGGAGCTGCCGGCCAGTGACATTTCTACCGACGAAAGCTTCTTCAATCTGGGCGGTCACTCGATCCTGTTGTCGCGCATGTTGCTGCGATTGCGGGAGGAGTTTGGCCGCAGTATCTCGATCAACCGCTTCATCGAGTTACCGACGATTGCCAAGTTGGCGACCTTGGTACGCGGCTCCGGCACCGAAGAAGTGTTGAGTGAAAAGGCCTTGGCCGATGCCTTTCGTGAGTTGGATATTCAGCCGTTGCCCATCAGCCAAATGGGCGATGTGCACAAGGTGATCGTGACCGGCGCCAACAGTTTTGTCGGCGTGCACATTGTCGAGGCGCTGCTGGGTTGGGGGGCCACTGAAGTCGCATGCCTGGTGCGTGATGGTGCTGGGCAATCGGCGGCTGAGCGCTTTGCTCATGCACTGCGCGAGAACCGTCTGGAGCATCTCGACCTGAGCCGGGTGCGGGTGTATTCCGCAGACATCACTCGTCCGTCTCTGGGGCTGTGCGCCGAGGATTACCAACGTCTGGACCGGGAGTTCGGCGCACTGGTGCACAACGCTGCCAACGTCAATCACGTACTCGATTACGAGTCGCTGGCGCGGGACAACGTCGAACCGATTTTCGAGTGCCTTCGGTTGTGTGAAGGGCGCAGCAAGAAGGTATTCAACTTCGTCTCTACGCTCTCGGCGTCCAGCACGATGACCGCCGATGGCCGGGTGCTGGAATTGCCCGCCGCGCAGACACCGCCGATCTACATCAAGAATGGTTACAACCTGTCCAAATGGGTCGGCGAACGGATTCTGGAGCGAGCTCGCGAGCGAGGGGTGCGGGTCAATCTTTATCGCCCCGGCAACATCAGTTTCAACAGCCTCACGGGTGTCTGTCAGCCCCACAAAAACCGCTTGATGCTGATGCTCAAAGGCTCGATCCAGCTCGGCCAGGTGCCGGAGTTCGCGCTGAATTTCGACCTGATGCCGGTGGACTTTCTCGCGCGGTTCATCGCCTTCCATGCTAGCCGCTATCAGCCTGAAAAAGCGGTGTTCAACCTGCACAACCCCGAACCTCTGAGCTGGGATGACTACGTAGCGTCCTTTCGCGAGGCTGGGCGGGAATTCTCCATGGTCAGCGTCGCTGACTGGCAACAGCAACTGGACCGGGTTGACAGTGACAACGCGCTGTTCGGCGTACTCGGTTTTTACCTCAACGGCTTTGAGGAAGACATCGGCGATATCTCGATGATCGGCCACGACAACGCCCAGGCCGGCGTGCGGCAGATGGGCACGCACTACCCGGAAAAATCCCCGGCGCTCCTACGTCGTGGCTGCGACTACCTGAAAGAAATCAACTTCATCTGATTCAACCCAAACGGAGCAAAACCATGAGCACTCTGCAACCCGATACCCTGATCAAAAACCCTCAAGGCGGCCACGTGGTGTCGTCTGTGGAAGTACCGGCCGAGGCTGCGAAAGTCTGGGCAATCGTCGGCAACTTCGCCGGCTTCGATCAGTTCATCCCGGCGCTGTCGCACATCGAAATGACGGGCGAAGGCGTGTCGTCCTTGCGCAAAAAATTCTTCAAGGACGGCAACCTGGTGGTCGAACAACTCAACTCACGGGATGACCACGCGTTGAACATGACCTGGACCACGATCTACAACACGTTGGGTGTGGCCAATTTGTGGGCGGCCATGAGTGTTGAGCCGCTGGGCGCAGGCAAGTCCCGTGCGACCTGGACCATCATCGCCGAACCGGCACAGGGTGGTGCTGAGGCCCTGCCGGGGTTCAAGGAGTTTGTGCAGGGGTTTGCCGATGATGCAATGAACAATGTGTTGAAGCTGTTTACGTAAGGCTTCGTTTTCGCGGTGACAGGTACATCGCTGACCAGGAACGTGTGACATCCAGTTCTGCACGCTGCTAGAGGTCAGATCACCAGCACCCATAAACGGCATACAAAAAAGCCAGCCCCTGATTTGCAGGGGCTGGCTTTTTTGTTCTGCGGAATTTGACCAGTCTAAAACGACAAAACCCCTGTCTGCGTTAGCAGACAGGGGTTTTGGAATTTAATCTTGACGATGACCTACTCTCACATGGGGAAACCCCACACTACCATCGGCGATGCATCGTTTCACTGCTGAGTTCGGGATGGGATCAGGTGGTTCCAATGCTCTATGGTCGTCAAGAAATTCTGTGACCAGCCCGTTACAGCTGTAACGTGCCAGCAAAATGAGTGACTTCTACTAAAACAAAACCCCTACCTGCATACGCAGATAGGGGTTTCGGAATTTAATCTTGACGATGACCTACTCTCACATGGGGAAACCCCACACTACCATCGGCGATGCATCGTTTCACTGCTGAGTTCGGGATGGGATCAGGTGGTTCCAATGCTCTATGGTCGTCAAGAAATTCGGTAGCCAGGTCGTTTACCTTTCGGTTCACGCTCCAGCGAATGGGTATGCAATAGATTTGTGTGTTGCTTGCGAATTTT
>NZ_JBFUIH010000075.1:0-17543 GCF_056401975.1 Pseudomonas sp. P4_C8
CCCCCACCGCCGGTGGGCGAAGAAGCCAGTCGGATTGCGTTGCGTGCAACCTTGATTGTCTTGCCGACGTTCCTGCTGGCAATGATCGACCCGGCGAGCTATCTGCCGATTATCCTGAAGGCGGTCGGCCTGGGTCAGCAATGCAACACGACCAGCGCCCGCAATGCCGGTCGCGAGCTGGTCGGCGCCACCTTGCTCGGCGGCTTGTTGGCCATCCTGTTCTGGTGCGCACTGAGCCTGTTTGTGCACCTGTGGATGTTCTTTCTGTGGACGCTGTTGTTCGGCCTGATACTGGCGCGCAAGCTGTACGCCCTGAGCCCGACCCGGTTTGGCCCGGGGTTATGGCTCAACACCTTTATCACGTTGATCATCCTGCTGGGCCAGTCAGTGCAGGACAGCGCTTTGGGCAAAGACGTCTACACCGCCTTCGCCGTGCGCATGGGGCTGTTCATCGCGGTCACGCTGTATGCCTGCTTGATGGTCCGACTGCTTGACCGGCCCGCAAAAGCGCAGACTCACGGAGTAACCTGATACCCCTTCCCTTGCAGGCAACTGGTATAGGCCGTCGAGGTGTTGGCAGCACTGGTTTTCTCATTAGCCCGGCGCTCCTGACGCTGACGCGAACCACCGACCACGACACCCGCCGCCGCGCCTTGAGCTTGATTCTGCCGATACTCTTGTTTCACGTTGTCATTGCCCCCCTCGTAAAATTCGTCATGTTGACGCCCGCGTGCATCGGCTGCGACCGCCCCTGCCGCAGCGCCGACCGCCGCCCCACGCACCCTTACCCCGGAGAAGTGTCAGTCGAAGCCGCCTGACTGGCTGCCACGCTATGGCATACGTTGATGTCCAACTGGGTTTGTTGCGAACTTTGGCCTTTGGTCGGCACCACGGTTTCGGCCCAGCTCTGGGCCGATGAAATCGATAACGCGACACACAGGCTGATGGGATAATCCCAACCTTGGTAATTCATCCTCTTCATTTTTCCATGGGAGCAATCTTGTCACTCATCGATGTGTTCGGGCTGTTAACGGGGGGGGCTAGGGTTGTGACCCGAAGGTATTTCCTTGCACCCGTTAGATGCGGTTTCAATTCGGTCATGGTTCAGGTGGACAGGCGTTAGATTTAAAGATTCACAAAACAGACTGCAAGTCACGAACGGCGGGGCCTGCGAGGCGTAACCACAATTTGTTAAAGCCGAGGTTTGAAATTGCGAGTGAGAGCGTTTTTAGCGCCCTGGCAATGCTCACCCCCAATGTGGAAAACAACGTTGGCGGGCGGCAGTTGCTGCAGGGGGTAATGGCGCAGATCTGCTCCATCCACCACTGGTGGTTGGACCTCAGATTGAGGGTGGAGAGATGCATCCAGATTTGGACGCATCTCTACTTGAGGCCGGAAAGCCTGAGCAGTAGATACCTCGAATCCAGGGTATGTAGATCCCACTCACAGTTGGTGGATGGGCCGGGCAGTCGCCAAAACAGGAGCAAGATGCCCGACAAGACCGAAAGCGCCGTAGGCCGCGTCGTGTCAGGCCTGGAGCCGAAAACCGAAATTAATCTTATAAGAGGATTTAAAGCACGAAGCGTGGGAACCCGAGCCAGACTAGGGCCACAACGGATTGAGTTTAATCGGCAGACCTAGTCTCTGCTGGGCGTGTCCAAACACTACATTATGACCGACAGCAACCGGCCAAAACCCTCGGGCTCTGGTAGAACGGTTATGAACACCAGAAAGCCTACATTTTGAACGAGTGAGTGAGTAAATATTCATATTTTACTGGCACGTTGGCGAACCACAATCCGCGAGTGTACAAGTCGCGGATTGTGGGCAATTACCTGATCAATGGCGCGTGGGTGTGGCCAAGGGGATCGCCTGATAAAACAGTTGAACACCCGGCCACCACCCGATCAGGCAATGGCCGGGCCAGACTCAGCGATAGACCGGAAAACGACGGCACAGCGCGACAACCTGTTCGCGCACGTGGTGCCCGACCTTGTCGGTGTCACCGTTTTCCAGGGCGTCCAGTACGTCGCATAACCAGCCGGCCACTTGCTCACAAGCCTCCACACCAAACCCGCGGGTGGTTACCGCCGGGGTGCCGATACGAAGGCCGGATGTCACAAACGGTGAGCGCGGGTCATTCGGCACCGAGTTTTTGTTGGCGGTGATATAGGCACTGCTCAGGGCCGCGTCGGCCTCCTTGCCGGTGTAGGGCTTGTCGGACAGGTCGATCAGCATCATGTGGTTGTCGGTGCCGCCCGAGACGATCTTGTACCCCCGCTTTTGCAACACCCCGGCCATGGCCCGGGCGTTGATGACCACTTGGGTCTGGTAGACGCTGAACGCCGGCGAAAGCGCTTCCTTGAACGCCACGGCCTTGGCCGCGATCTGGTGCATCAGCGGCCCGCCCTGCACGCCGGGAAACACAGCGGCATCGAGCTTTTTGTAGAAAGCCTCATCCTGTCCCTTGGACAAAATCAAACCGCCGCGTGGCCCGCGCAGGGTTTTGTGCGTGGTGCTGGTGACCACATGCGCATGGGGAAGCGGGTCGGGGTATTCGCCCGCGGCGACCAGCCCGGCGACGTGGGCCATATCAACCCAGAAGATAGCCCCTACCTTGTCGGCAATGCTGCGCATGCGTGCCCAGTCCTTGTACCGCGAATACGCGGAAAAACCACCGATCAACATTTTGGGGCGCGTCTGCAGTGCGATGCGCTCCATCTCGTCATAGTCAAGAAAGCCGGTTTTCGGGTCCAGTCCGTAAGGCACGATGGTGTAGTGACGCCCCGAAAAGTTGGCCGGRTTGCCGTGGGTCAGGTGACTGCCCTGGGCCAGGTTCATGCCCATCACCGTGTCACCGGGGTTGATCAGTGCCAAGAAGACCGCCGCGTTGGCCTGGGCGCCCGCATGGGGTTGCACGTTGGCGTAGTCGCAGCCGAACAGGGCCTTGACCCGCTTGATGGCCAGCCGCTCGGCCACATCGACGTATTCGCAGCCGCTGTAATAGCGCTTGCCGGGGTAGCCTTCGGCGTACTTGTTGGTGAGCACCGTGCTCTGGGTTTTCATCACCAGCGGGCTGGCATAGTTTTCCGAGGCGATCAGCTCGATATGGTCTTCCTGGCGATGCTCTTCGTTGTGAATCGATTCATACAGCTCAGGGTCGAAAGCGTTGAGGGTCAGCGTCGAGTCGTACATGTGCAAAGTGTCCTTGGTCAAGAATTCAAGCGGCGGGTGACAGCAGGCGCGTGATGCGCGCGGCGATGTCGTCGATCTGTGCGTCATCGCAGATCAGCGGCGGCAACAGGCGCACGGTGGTGCCCCGTGTGACGGTGATCAGCAGACGTTGTTCTTCACGGGCCCGGCCGACCAGTTCGGCGCACGGGCCATTGAGTTCAATGCCGATCATCAAGCCGATGCCGCGAATGGACACCACCTCAGGATGGTTGCCCAGCGCCAGCTTCAAGGCCGCCAACAAGCGGCGGCCCGAGGCGGCAGCGCGTTGCGGGATGTGATCGCGCTGCATGATGTCGAGCACTGTGCAGCCCACGCGGCACGCCAGCGGGTTACCGCCGAACGTGGACGCATGGTGGCCGGGGGAAAACAGCTCGGCGGCCTTGCCCCGCGCCAGGCAAGCGCCGATGGGGAAACCGTTGCCCAGCGCTTTGGCCAGGGTAATGACGTCCGGCTCGATGCCCGCATGCTCAAAACCAAACCAGGTACCGGTGCGGCCCAGCCCGGTCTGCACTTCATCGATCATCATCAGCCAGTCGTGTTCATCACACAGTTGGCGCAAGGCCTGCAGGTAGCCGGCAGAGGCGGCGTGCACGCCCCCCTCACCCTGCACCGGCTCGACGAGCACCGCGACGATATCGGGTGACTGCGCCGCGACTTGGCGAATCGCCTCGATGTTGTCGTAAGGCACTCGCACAAAGCCCGGCATCAGGGGCTCGAAGCCGCGATGCACGTCGGGGTTGCCGGTGGCGGCGAGAGTGGCCAGGGTGCGCCCGTGAAAACTGTTGTCCATCACCAACACTTGTGGCTGGGTCACCTGCCGGGCGTTGGCGTGCAGGCGGGCCAGTTTGAGCGCCGCTTCGTTGGCCTCCGCTCCGGAGTTGCAGAAAAACGCCCGTTGCATGCCCGAGAGCAGGCACAGTCGTTCGCCCAATTGCTCCTGCCATGGGATGCGAAACAGGTTGGTCGTGTGCAGTAACACCGTGGCCTGTTCGGCGATGGCCGCGGCAATTTCGGGGTTGGCATGCCCCAGGCTCGTCACCGCCACACCGGCGATGGCATCCAGGTATTCAAGACCCTCGGTGTCCCACAACGAGGCGCCCTGGCCTCGGCTGAACGAAACCGGTTGTCGGGCTGAGGTGTGCATGAGGTAAGCGGGTGCAGCGGACATTGCGGGCCTTCCTGTTGGGGGGGATCAACGGCTGGGAGTGATCGACAACAACGTGTCTTCACTGAGGGGGCGGGCATCGGCGGTCGGCCAGTAGTACGCATCCGGCATGGCTCGGGCACCGAAGATCGCTTGTCCGACGCGCACCACGGTCGCGCCCTCTTCAATGGCGATTTCAAAGTCACCCGACATGCCCATCGACAGCTCTTGCAGCGACACCCCATCAGGGACGCAATGACGCAAGCGGTCGCGCAATTCACGCAGCCGGACGAAGCACGGGCGCACCCGTACCACTTCGGCCGAGAACAGCGCCAGCGTCATCAACCCGCGAACCCGCAGTCTCGGGAACGCAGGCATAGTCTCCAGGAAAGCCGCCACGTCATCGGGCGCCAGCCCGTACTTGCTGGCTTCGCCTGAGGTATTGACCTGGACGAACACGTCCATCTGCCGACCTTCAATGTGCAGCCGACGGTCCAGCGTCTCGGCCACCCGCAGGCTGTCCAGGGCCTGGAACTCGCTGGCGAAGCGTGCGACCTGCTTGGCCTTGTTGGTCTGCAAGTGGCCGATCACCGACCATTGCAGGTCTTGCAGGTCGGTCATGGCTTCCCACTTGCGCTGTGCTTCCTGCACCTTGTTCTCGCCCAGCAGGCGGCAGCCGGCGGCATAGGCCAGACGCAGATGAGCTTCATCAAAGGTTTTGCTGACCGGCAGCAAGCGCACACCGGCCGGGTCCCGCCCTACTCGACCGCACGCCTCGACAATGCGTTGCTGCACGGCGGCCAGGTTGCGGCGAAAGTCTTCGACACTGCCGGCCTGTGGGTAACGACCATGGCGCGCATGCAGGGTGTTGAGGTCTTCGGTTTGATCAGGCATCAGTTGGCCGCTCCTTTGGTGGGCACTGCAACCGGTTCGGCCTTTGGGACAGCCGTCTTTTCACGACGCGGCAACTGCCCATTGAGCACGGCGTAGGCCGCCAGGCCGATGACCAGGCCCCAGAACGCGCCGCCGATGCCCAGCAGGGTGATATTGGCCGCACAGGCCAGAAAGGTGATCAGCGACGCTTCCCGCGATTTCACGTCCGCCATGGCATTGGCCAGGCTTGCGCCGAGGGTGCCCAACAGGGCCAGCCCGGCCAGGGTGGTGATGAAGGTCGCCGGGAAGGCCATGAACACCGCCGCCAGGGTCACGCCGAAAATCCCCACCAGGATGTAGAAGACGCCCGCGGCCACGCCTGCGATCCAGCGCTTGGACGGGTCTTCAGAGGCTTCCTTGCCAGTGCAGATGGCGGCCGTGATGGCCGCGATGTTGAAGGCATGGGAACCGAACGGCGCCATCAGCAAAGAACCCAGCCCGGTCACGCTGAGGATCGGGTTGGCACTGGTGTTGAACCCGTCATTGCGCAGCACCAGCATGCCCGGCATGTACTGCCCCGTGAGGGTGATCAGAAACAGCGGCAACGCCACGCTCAACAACGCATTGACCGAGAACTCAGGGCGTGTGAACACCGGTGTCGCAAACTCCAGCGCCAGCCCCGTGAAATCCACGCGCCCCTGCATCAGCAGAAAGCCAAGCCCCAGCACCAGAATGCCGACCACCGCATAGCGCGCACTCAAGCGCTTGAACACGATGTAGGCGCCGATCAACACCCCGACCAATAACGGGTCGACGCTCATGCTGGCGAACGCACCGATGCCGAACTGCAGCAGGATGCCGCCCAACAAGCCCGCTGCCACACCGGGCGGGATCAGGCGAACGGCTTTTTCAAAGTAGCCGGACACGCCGAGCAGCACGAACGCTGCAGCCGAAATCATGTACGCCCCGATGGCCTCAGCGTAGGGTGTGGTCGCCAAGGCGACGATCAAAAAAGCCGCCGCCGGGGTCGACCAGGCGGTGATGATCGGCTCGCGGCTCACCCAACTGAGGAACAGCCCGGTCACCCCTACCCCGATCGACACTGACCAAACCCACGACGCCGTCAACTCAGGGCTGAGCCCTGCGACCTTGGCGGCCTGAAACACCAGGATGAAGGTGCCGCCGTAATTGACGATCACCGAAATCAGCCCGGCAACCACCGGGTGCAGCAGGTCCCGCAGACGCAGGGACGAGAGGGATTGAGTAGCTGACATAGGTCTTGGCTCCTTGCTGGACGATGTATCCGGCCGCTGGTAAGCGGTCATTTATAGCCGTTGAATGGCAGGTTTTACCCCTACGCTTTAACGCAGCAGACCAGACCACTTTGCGCGGTCGGCTCATCCATGCTCGCGCGCAAACGCGTTCATGAAATCGCAAAGCGCCTCGACCGCCGGCACTGAAACGGCGTTGTAGAGGCTGGCGCGCAGGCCGCCGACGCTGGCGTGGCCTTGGAGGCCATTGAGGCCGGCCTGCTCGGCGCTCCGCAAAAAGGCCTTCTCCAGCGCCGCCTCGGCCAGTCGGAAGGGCACGTTGTTGATGGAGCGATACGGTAACTGCACAGGGTTGCGGTAAAACCCGTCACTCCCATCGATGGCGCGGTACAGCATTCGCGCCTTGGCCTGGTTGCGCTGATGCAGGGCCTGCAGACCGCCACTGTGCTTGATCCACTTGAGCGTCAGGCCGGTGAGGTACCAGGGGAAGGTCGCCGGGGTATTGGGCATCGACTGCGCGTCGCTGATGCGCGCGTAGTTGAGAATGTCCGGGGTAAAGGCATGGGAACGCTCCAGCAACGCCGGGTCCACGATGACCACCGTCAACCCGGCCACGCCCATGTTTTTCTGCGCGGCGGCATACACCAGCCCATGCCTGGCGATGTCGATCGGCTTGGACAGCAGGCTTGAACAGGCATCGCACACCAGCGGCGCGTCGCTCGCGGGCGTGTCGATGAACTGCACGCCGTGCACCGTCTCATTCTCGGTGTAGTGCAAGTAGGCGGCGTCGGCGTTAAGGCGCCAGTCAGAGGCGTGGGGGACGCGGTCGAAACCGGACGCGTGGGCACTGGCAACCACGCGCACATCGCAGTAGCGCTGTGCAGCCTCGATCGCCTTGCCCGACCAGAGGCCGGTGTGCAGGTAATCCGCCGTGCCTTTATCGCCTATCAGGTTCATCGGCACTTGAGCGAACTGCAACGAGGCGCCCCCTTGCAGAAACAACACTTTGTAGGCGGGCGGCACCCCGAGGATATCGCGCAGGTCCCGTTCGGCCTCGCGGGCCACCGCCATGAACACCTGCGAACGATGGCTGATTTCCATCACGGACATGCCGGTGCCGGCAAAATCGAAAAACTCCTCGTGCGCCTGAGTGAGGACGTCCAACGGCACCGCGGTGGGGCCTGCGCTGAAGTTGTGTGACCGAGCCATGGTTGAGTAACTCCTGTTCAAGAACGCTCGCCCTGCGCGTAATCACCGAGGTAAAGCCTAGGGTGGCGAGGGCAGGAGTCTACGGATAAACTGGCCTGCCTTTACCTGCCAGTTCATGGAAAGAGAGCAGACCACATGGCAAAGACCTTCGAGCTGGAAACCCTGAAGATGCGCCTCAACGACGCTGAGTTTCAGCTACTGGATTTGCACCAGCGGATCCAACGTGCACTGCGTGCGCTGATTCTCGACGGTGCCCTCGGCCCCGGCTTGAAACTGCCCGCCACGCGGGTACTGTCCAAGTCACTGGGTTGCGCCCGTGACACCGTTGAGAACGCCTATGTGCAGTTGCATCGGGACGGGTTCATCGTCCGCCGCGAAGGCGCCGGCAGTTACGTCTGCGACACGGTGGGCGCCGAATTGCACGGTGCCGGCCGACGACGCCTCAAGGCTCAGGAAGTCAGGAGCAGCGTCGCCGCGCCGGGCGCCGAACTCAGCCAACGCGGGCGGATGATCTTCGACACCGGCGGCGTGCGCGATCAGCAAGTCATCAAGGCATTCGCCACCGGCCTGCCGGAAACCCGCAACTTCCCGACGGATGTCTGGGAGCGTTTGCAGCGCCAGGTCATGAAGGACTATCGCGCGAACGTGCTGCTGCATGGCGATCCACAAGGGGCTGAGCCCCTGCGCAAAGCGATTGCCACCTACCTGAACCTCGAACGCGGCGCCAAATGCTCCCCCGACCAGGTGCTGGTATTGAGCAGTACGCGTCAGGCGTTGTATCTGTGCGCGCAGTTGCTGGTGGACGCCGGCAAGCCGATTCTGCTGGAAAACCCCGGCTATTACGGCGCCCGCAAGGCCTTCGAAATCGCCGAAACCAAGGTGCTGCCCATTGATGTCGATGAACGGGGCATCCGCACCGACCTGCTGTACGCCGACCGCAGCGGCGCCAATTGCGTGTATGTCACGCCCTCGCACCAATACCCCACCGGCGCGACGTTGCCGCTGGAGCGGCGTCTTGAGTTGATCAATTGGGCGGCGCAAAAAGGCAAGTGGATCATCGAGGATGACTACGACAGCGAGTTCCATTACGACGGGCAACCCACGGCGTGCGTGCAGGGCCTGGACAAGTATCAGCGCACGCTCTACATCGGCACGTTCAGCAAGACCCTCTACCCCGGCCTGCGCATGGGGTATATGGTGTTGCCCTCCGAGCTGGTCAAGCCCTTTGCCTATGCGCGCAGCATGATGGACGGCCACACTCCTCAAACGCTGCAACTGACACTGGCGCGCTTTATGGAAGACGGCCATTACAACGCGTATGTCCGGGCCATGCGCAAGCTGTATGCCGGACGCCGGTCGATCATGCACGATGCCATCGGCAAGTACTTGAGCATGGTGGTCACCGCCGAACTGCCGCCGGGCGGGTTGCAAATCCCCTGCTTGCTGAAAGCCGGATGGTCCGAGGAAAAAACCATCCGCCAAGCCGCCACTGCCGGCGTGCAACTGTCCGGCCTCAGCGGCTTGTACGCGGGCGACCCGAAGCAACAGGGCTGGCTGCTGGGCTACTCCTCCCTGACCGCGTATGAAATCGAAGCCGCCATGTTGCGCCTGGCCAACGCCCTGAAAATCTAATGGCCCAGCGCATAGTTCATCAGCAGCTGCTGGGCCTGGGCGGCCAACCGCGCACGCTTGGGCAGCTTGGGGCATTCAACCGCGATGACGGGTTGAGGTTTGGCGGTGGTGAACAGTCTGAACCGTGACGTGCGGGTTGCCGCCAGGCGGCCGGTGGGGATGATGCCGGGCATTGGAATTCCTTTTCAAAAAAGCGCAGGCGGTTAATACGGCAGCCTGAAACGCTTGGTCAGGTCGCTTATGCCTTCACGAATCGAGCGTTCGGTGCGGCCGTCGAGGGCACCGCTGCGCACGCCACCGAGCATGGCCAGAATCATGTCGCCGATCTCCCTGAACTCATCGACCCCCATGCCACGCGAAGTGCACGCCGCACTGCCGAGACGAATGCCGGACGTCACGGTGGGCTTGACCTCATCGCCGGGCACGACATTTTTGTTCACGGTAATGCCGATTGCCTCCAACGCACGCTCGGCGACATTCC
The DNA here is from genome assembly GCF_056401975.1 of Pseudomonas sp. P4_C8. Classification (NCBI taxonomy): domain Bacteria; kingdom Pseudomonadati; phylum Pseudomonadota; class Gammaproteobacteria; order Pseudomonadales; family Pseudomonadaceae; genus Pseudomonas; species Pseudomonas sp. P4_C8. The sequence goes on from NZ_JBFUIH010000075.1 coordinate 9,845, forward strand.
CCACCAGGCCCCAGGGCCGCAGGTCAATCACCCCCAAGTGACAGTCGGTGCCGCCCGACACGACCAACAACCCACCTTCAGCCAATCGGCCGCACAAGGCCTGGGCATTGGCGACCACGGCGTGGGCATAAGCGCCGAAGGCCGGTTGCAATGCCTCGCCCAGCGCCACGGCCTTGGCCGCAACGGTGTGCATCAGTGCCGCGCCCTGCAGGCCGGGGAACACAGCCGCATTGATCTTCTGCGCAATGGCCTGCTCATTGCACAAGATCATCCCGCCACGCGGACCGCGCAACGTGGCGTGGGTGCTGAGGGTGGTGACATGGGCGAACGGCACTGGAGACGGATACGCACCACCCGCGACCAGCCCGGCGACGTGGGCGATGTCGGCCATCAGGAACGCACCCACCTCGTCGGCAATCGCACGAAACCGGGCGAAATCCAGCGCCCGTGAATACGCCGAGGCCCCTGCGATGATCAGGCGTGGGCGTTCTTGTCGGGCGATCTGCTCGACCTGATCCATGTCGACCCTATGGGTCACCGGGTGCACGCCATAGCTGAGGGCCTGAAACCAGAGCCCGGACAAGTTGAACACAGCACCATGGGACAGGCGCCCACCGGACTTGAGGTCCAGACCCAGGATCTTGTCCCCCGGCGCCAGCAGAGCCAGAAACACAGCCTGGTTGGCTTGGCTGCCCGAATGGGGTTGCAGGTTGGCATAGGCACAGCTGAACAGTTGCCTGGCCCGCTCGATGGCGAGTTCTTCAATTGCATCGACATTGCAGCAACTGGCGTAATAGCGACGCCCTGGGTAGCCCTCGGCATATTTGTTGGTCAGCACCGACCCTTGGGCCTCGAGCACTGCACGACTGACCACGTTTTCGGCGGCGATCAGCTCGATTGACTGCACTTGGCGCTGACGCTCGGCGTCGATGGCGCGCCACACCTCCCCGTCCACCTGGGGCAGCGCAACGCCACTGACCCCTGGCAGCGCGTGGCCCTCCCGATAAGCGAAATGCGGCATGGTCACTCCCTGTTTAAACGCCCGATAACACGCCGCACTACCCTAGCCGCCCACGGACCGGCCAACCATACCAGTTCGTGCCGACGTTGCAGACCACCGCGCTCAATGCCGCTGCCACACGTCTACGCAGGGGCAGGCATCGTGAAGTCGCTGCCATTCAAAGTGGTCTGGTGGACTCATCGGTAATGGACTATCGCGCAAGACCATCGCCTCATTAAGCTCTGCGCCGGTTTTGCCATGCTCATCACACAGGTTTCGCCATGACGATTCGTATCGGGTTGTTGCCTCAGGTCGCCGCAGCGCACTTTGTCAGTCATTTGCACATCATGGTGCTGGCGGCGCTGTTCCCCCTGCTTCCGGCTTTTTTCAACGTGGATTATGTCGAGCTGGGCCTGGCTTTGAGCCTGTTCAATATCGTCACGGCGCTGGTACAGGCGCCCATGGGGTTTGCCGTGGACCGCCACGGTGCCAGGCGCTTGCTGTTGGTCGCGCTAGCACTGGGCAGCAGCAGTTTCCTGCTGATTGCACTCCTGCCCGGCTACACCTATTTGTTGATCGGCATGGCGCTGGCCGGCGTCGCCAACGCCATTTATCACCCGGCCGACTACGCCCTGCTGTCCCGACACATTGACCCCGCCCACATCGGTAAGGCGTTCTCCGTGCATACCTTTGCCGGCTTCCTTGGCGCGGCCGTGGCCCCTGTGTTTTTGCTGGGTATCGCGGTGGCGAGCAACCCGGCCATGGCCTTCGCGGCGGCGGCACTGGTGGGGTTTGTCGCGCTGGCGCTGTTGTTGATCCCTGGCTCCGCACTGGCCCAGGTCAGTCGCCTGCATCCCGCCGCCGACCCGACACCCCTCGGCGCCCGTCGCCTGTCACTGCTCTCGCCTATGGTGCTAAGCCTGACCCTGTTGTTCGTGCTGCTGAACCTGAGCACCGGCGCGATTGAGAAGTTCTCGGTCGCCGCCCTGATGCAAGGCCAGGGCGTGTCCTTGACCTGGGCCAACTCGGCGTTGACCGCCTTCCTCTTTGCCAGCGCCTTCGGCGTGCTGGCAGGGGGAGCCTTGGTCGACCGGCGGGGCGGCCACGCTGGCCGCAGTCATCGTCTCGCTACGTCTTGCACTTCGAGTCGAGCGAATCCGCGTACGCACTACTGTGGGGGTGCGGCTCGTATTCGCAGGCGATGGCACGCCTGCGGAAGAACACGTCGGTTTCACCATAGTCAATCTTGGAGGTCGGCCAGTTACTGTAAATTCGGTCGGGTGGCGCGTTGGAAGGGGAAAGAGCGCCCGCCACAGCATTCAGCCTCTCTATGGGCAGTACACGCCGCAGTATCCAAAGCAGCTCGCGCATGGCGAGCAAGTAACCTTCATGGTTTCATTTCTTGCTCTACCGTCTTGGCCCAAAGAGTTCGCTACTCGCTTCGTCCAAGATCTCTCGCCGAAGAACCTCCGAACGCTGCGGGCGCTGATTCACACGTCTGTGGGTGAAACGATTGAAGTCAAACCAGAAGAAAACTTACTGCGGCGGCTTCGCGAAGCTGGGACCTAAGCCTTTCATCGAGCCGACGTATCCTGGCAAGCCGGGTCCCGCCGCTCATATTAAACGTTCGCTATTCGGCAGCTTTTGGGATCAGCGACAGACCACTTTGGGTCGGCTGCCGCCGGTGGCGACAGGCAGAAATCGGCCAAAAGCGCTCGATGGACACCATGCTGGCAAAACGAAAGTCTGAAGCTAGAAATGCTCGAAACGGATCTAGTCGACTATGACGTACAGAATTGGGACACCCATTAGCCGGTCTCGAGTCAAGGCTAAAAGCCAACTTACCCTGCAGCAAGAGCTGCAGGGTTTCTCCTATAACTAAACCCGACCGGCTTGAACGTCAGCCAATTTCACAAACTGGTGAATCAAACTGGCCCTCAAATGCGGATTTTGCAGGCTTACGTCGAGTACCGATAGCTTTTGCGAAGACTCTCAGCTCCTCAATATCAGCAGAAATTTGTTTAGGGGCGGGTCTGTTTTCGGTGATAGCTTTGGACTTGTCGTGACCGTACATCCAAGTACTTGCTGTTGTCATGTGGGACGTTATTTTGTTCGCATCATCTGGTTCAATAGTAATTTGACCGATTCGTGTGGTCTGGATGCTATTTCTTCCTCTACTAACAATGTCAAAGAAAAGATCTTGTTCGATAAGTGACTCCCATGCTTCCCTCAGCAAGCAGTAGAGCAGTGCTGCTTTTTCATTGTACTGTGCTGTGTCAGTTTCAAAAAGCTGCTTGAATGAATTAAGGTTCGTATCTAAATGATGTGCTCGTTGGGCGGTGGTCATACCCCGCCATGGCGCTTCAGATAAGCAAAATCCTGAATCTTTTCCGTTTCTTCTTACTGTAAAAGAAGATAGCGCAGGGCGTAATCCTTGACTTAATACTAACTCGATACACTTCCCTTCTATTTCCATAATCAAAGATAAGTCATGGGTAAAAATGATTAACTGCCGGCTAAGCGCTTCTTGTGTTAGACGCAAAGCTATTTTTTCACGGTAAACATGGTCGAGTGAACTGACAGGATCATCAAGTACCAAGGGTGAAACATTGCCAAATGTCCTCATTTCCGCCAAATATGCGGCTAATGAAATCACCTTCTGCTCTCCTTCGCTGAGTACCCTGCCAGGCTTTTGTGATCCTATGGAAAAGCTGTGTGAAGTATCACTGTCTCTGACGAGTGGCGTTATATCTATTACAAGATTTACGCCTAATCTTGATAGCTCATCCTTAAAATATTCTATAAAGTCAGGGGTTACAAGATCGGCAATGATAGATTTTGCTTTGTTTGAGAAGCGAGTTTTTGTTTGTTTTATAGCATTTAATGCGGTGGCGATTTTTTTGTTTAGCATGAGAGCTTGGTGATAGCTTAAAATTGAGGGGGCTGCAATTGAGAGCTCCTTCCTTAATTTCTGTTTTACTAAGGATTCTTTGTCTTTTGAATGTTTTTCTGGTGAAATGTTGGCTTGTAACTCGGCCAGCTTTTCGTTTAGCTTTACGGTAAGGTTGTCGAGTATTGAAGGGGGGGTTATAGTTGTTTCATCATACTGCTTTTCAGTCTGGTCTGTTTGAGTGAAAAACTCTTTGCGAGTCTTAATGACTTTAAACGCCTCAGCTAATCCGCCATCGATTTGAAGAAGGTCTATTAATTCTAATGAAAGCGGTTCGTAGGCCTCAGGTTCAGGCACTAGCAAATCAGTTATAAGCTTTTCAGCGTCATTTAGTTTTTGCTTTGCTGTTTCAAATGAAGTCTTACTTTTGTCTTTGATGTAGTTTTCGAATCGTGATAAGCGTTGCTCGGCATGCTCATGCAGTGGCTGCATGCACAGAACACAAAGAGCTTCATTCCCCGTATAAGGAAAGACTTTTCCTACATATGCATGCTGTTCAGAGTATTCCTGTGCCGCTTTTAGTAAGTTTTTCCAAGGATCGCTGTGTACTCCGTTTAGTGGTTCTTTTACATCGAATGCGACTAACGAAGTCTCGTAGGTTTTCTGTGCATTGTCTAGCGCATCCTGCAGTAGTTTTATTTCTGCAGGTTTGGATGTCGATAAAACGTCAATGCATTTGGATAGCTTGGCAATGGCGTTAGGGAGTCGAGTGCTTACAATTGATTTTATTTTTTCAATTACTTTAACAGTTGCGCCATTTTCGTAGTCTGCTATATTTTTTGACAGTAGGTTTAAGTTTGTTTGGTCGTCTTCGGCCCACGTCATGTTTTTTTGTAACGCGTCAACTTTGCTTTTTTCTGTTATTGATTTAAACCAGGCATTTAACTCTAGATCATCTTCCAAGCCTGGTATGGAAGGTGGTGTAGCATCTTTTTTCCTGGATTCGATAGTTGTTTTTATTGAATCCATCATTGGAGAGATTTTATCAAAAATTTCAGCGCCACGAGGCTTGTAGGTGACTTGATTGTTTTTGTCGAGAAGTGCTTTCCCGCAGTCAGTGTCGAAAACATTTATGGTCGTAAGGTCGGTAAGTGATTTTCCCGGACTCCACTGCCACTCTTCCCTGTCACCATTTTTTAAAAACGTTATTTTTGCCGACTGAGCGGTGCTCACTGGCTTGTATATATTCCCTAAAACGGTTGGCTCGATATGTTTGGCAAAGCATGCGCCTTTTAATATCCGGCTATATCCGGACTTACCTGAGCCATTGTCGCCGTATACCAATGTTAGACCGTCGTGGCTAAATGGCAGTTTTGCAGTTTCGTGTATGGCATTTATATTTGTAACTGAGTCAATGCAGCATAGTTTTATCGGAGATGTTGAAGCAGTGTTGCTTATCGACCCGGAAGTAAGGATTGGCGGATGGAGTTCTTTTGTTTCAGAGGGTTCATTTATATTGAATGAGCAAATTGCATTGCGTGAAACCTGCGATATGTCATCAGGCTCTAGGGCCCCCTTGGCGAGAAGTCGGCGTACTAAATCAGCCTCCCAATCAGGCAAGTCGTTTGCCGCCCATTCAACAATTGATTGATATGAATTCATACACCCTCCATGTGAAATAAAGTAGCTTCCCTTGTACACCCCCTTTTGATCACTGTCGAGACCAAGTAAGACCGGTGAAGCCTTGTGAAGAATAGTCGCATCTACCCAACAATGCTTACTTGCTGGGGGAGATATCGCGCTGAGCTTTTTTAAGGCGTCTGGTGCAGGGATCTGCAGGCTTTTTTAGATCCGCTGACCATCATGCCAAGCGTGTAGATGCTGGGCGCGTGAGACGTGCAGGGGTGCAGAAAAACGTACTTATTTAGACCGCAGGTGTGGTGGGGGGGCAACTGCGCGCGCCGAGTGGAGCGCTAGCCATCGATTGCTGGTTTGCTTGATTAGCGGGATCAGTTACGTCATCGCTTCTCACGTGACCACCTGATTGAATTATCACTGACCAGTCATTTGCATTAGCGCCGGTAGCTGGCACCACTCAGAAGGGGGCATCGGCTAAGAACCCAACGACTACAACCGACCGAACAGCCGGTTAACCTCTGCGCTGTAGCAGCTGCCGTAGACTACGCGGACCTCAAAGTGCGCAATAGATCTTAAGCGTACTTAGGAATGCCCCACCTAACGCGGGAGACTACAATCTAGCAGCATCGATCAGAACGCTATGCTGAAAAATCGCTATGATATGATTTTGGCTGGCCGGAGGCTCGCGCTGCGAGTTTGCTTTATGTCCATTAACGCATTTTATTGTGATCTCAACGAATTTTGCCGAAAGTACTTAGTAGGAAACACACCAGTTTCTAAACAAGATTTAGCCGCCTTCATTCCAAGACAAAAAAGTGTTGACGCCTCGACTTTCGAAAACTTAATGCTGTTTGACAAGACAATGTTCAAGGTGTACGGCGAAAACATTCCCCTGGCCTATCTAATAGGCATCATGGGCGAAAAAGCTTTCGAAGAGCTTATTGAGCAGGATGCACTAGGATTTGTGCTATGGAAGCCGATGATAACTTTTATGGTGGATCCGATCTCCGGTATCGACCCTCTCGCTTCTGGAAATACGTCCAGCCCTGCGCATTCTGACCCTGAGGAGTCTTTGGAGTTGGGATTGCAATGGCTAAAATCACCCATGAGGCGTCAGAAGCGCAGATCACTAGTTAAAAAACTGCGAGACAAGTATGAAGTTACGGAAGATCATCTTCCCCATCGTGCTGTAGAGCTGACAGTGTCAGCTTATAACAGTTCGCGACTTGATATTTATGGATTTGACTCAAAGAACGTACCCTACCGCAATGTGCCTAACAAACTTTATAAAGGGTTAGCCAAGCACGCCGATAATATCCTTGAGTATGTATATCTATTAGAAAACCAATTAAGCTCAGTCTCAAAGGCTGAATATCACGACTATTTGTTAACTTCGAATAGTAGGCTTAAGTCGGCCAATGTTGCTCTGAGCAATTACTGTCAAATCGTAGATATCGAAGGTGTGCCCGATCTGAAGTCCATGTATCAAAACTGCACACAACCTTTCGATAAACTTCTCCGGATGCGAAACAAAGGTTACGCAAAGAAATTTAGATCCTGGCTGAACGGCATTGATAGTGACCTAGACTCACAGGAAGTTATCAAGGCCTACTACGAGGCCATTCTGAAGCCACAAGGGTTTCTGCAAACCGGACCTGGGAAGATGGCCAAGACCCTTTCGATGGCTGGCGTTGGAATGGGTGTAGGAGCTTTAATTGGTGGCCCAGCCGCCGCCATTGCTGGTGCGGCGGGAGGCAAGCTGATCGAAGGTGTTGCCGACATCGGACTCGACTTACTAGATGAGTACCTTTTGGACGGAGTACTGAAAGGCTGGACACCAAGAGTGTTCATAGAAAAACTCGACCAAGCGAGCCGCAAAGACCTGTCAAGAAGCCGAGTCGAGCCAAGGATCTGAACGAATATCCGAGCGGCCGCTCTTGGCCCAGAGTGTGTAAAAACGCTCATGACCTCATCGCTTTCGATCATCGACGTTCGTTGACTGAGCGATTGTGCAGTCGATGCCGCGGATCGCATTAGTCGCGACCTGGAACACGCCAACGCTGTTTTTACAGCTATTGGGACGGGCCAAAATCAGCCTTTTTCAGGCTGTCAGCGCTTTCATCAATCCGTTGGCACCGATGATTTTCATGACCCGTTTCATGTTGTAGGCG
>NZ_JBFUIH010000076.1:0-16877 GCF_056401975.1 Pseudomonas sp. P4_C8
TTGGTCGTCCGCTGGCCTGGAAGTACTCGCTGGTGGAGTTGCTGGCAGCCTATCCGGTTCTCATCGTCGGCGGTTTCGGGATGATGGTACTGCTCACTGCCTGGGCAAAAGACAGAGACACCGAAGCGCGTATGGAGCAAGGCACCAGGACAGTAGGAAACGCCGCCTTGGCAGGATGGTGAAGCCAGGTTGAACGAGGAAATTCAGCTTTAGCCAATAAATCCCGCTGTTAGCAGTTCACAAAATTTCACTTGAGGATATCCCAATGAAATCCATGAAAGCCCTTTTCGTAGTCGCCACTCTGACCGCCTCTTCTCTGGCGATGGCCACAGGTGGTGGTGACAAGACGTTCAATCGCATGGAGTCGGCCCGGAAAGTCTCGATGGAAGCCTACCAGGTTGCACAGAAACAGAAGGCTGAAGCCGCTGTAGCTGAAAGCAAGGCCAAGGCGACCGATCACGCCAACAGCTGATCGGTGTAGCCTGTCCCCCGGCTGACAGAAATGAGCAGCCTCAAGCCTCGCTAGCAGCACCCAAGGTGCTGCTAGCGCCGGTTTAACCGTGATCCCGCCTGCACTAAATCCAGTGTGTTGAATCCGCCTCGAGCACCAGATCCTTTCGCTCATCCCAATCAATATTGCCGCGCGCCTGAAACTCGTCCGCTAACCTCAGAAGCAGGTCGTATTGTTCCCCGGCAGCCATTTCTGACTGCGCTAGCCGCCCTTCATCACGCGCAGACACGCTTCGAAGTTCGCTGCTGCGGCTGTTCAAATGCTGAGTTGAGCGCCTGACCGGCGGAGTATCCCTGCCGGCCGACGATAGTGAAATATCAATTACCCGCAGTCATCATGGCGATAGGCATCTATCGCTTCCCCTTCATACTGACTACGGAAAGATAAGCACCCCARAKAACACYACAYAGGGCAAGTATTAGCTCCGGATTGAAAATGTTCTGATCGACCGGCGCCACCAGGATTTCGCTATAAAGGCACAAGGCGCCCGCGATCAACGCTAAAAAGTAGTTGGTTCGGGTTCTAGTCCGACGCAGCAACAGAACCTTTTTCAGACCCTCGTCTTTCCATTCTTTTAGGGGCATGCATTGGATCTCCTCCAGCAGCACCACACCCCACAGCAACGCGCACAACCAATAACCTATACCTATCATCATGACGTCCTCCAGTTAGAACATTGATTCAAAACTGATTCAACATGAATGCAGCGCGCACTCCGCGCTCAACTTACGTATATCGATTCCAGAGTCTTTTCTGACCCGTGCAATTTGCTCTCACGCATATCCTGAAGCAGGCGAGAAGGTTCGAGCAGTTGGTAACAGGGACTTGGCCAAACGCTCCAACATGCGGCGCATGGCGGCAAGTTCATGGATCTTGTCGTAGGAGGCGTAGGCTCCTGCTTTTGTGAAGTACTTCCAATGTGTCGGATCAGCGCAATTGCTGGCCACTATGACTTTTGTCAGCGGATACTCAGCGGCGACCACACGCAATACTTCCATGCCATTACCGTCGCTGAGGTTGACGTCCAGCAAGACGACATCGGGTGGATCACGCCGGATGGCGGCGATAGCGGTCGATGCGCGGTGGAACGCCCCAGCAAGTGACAGGCCCGCGATCCGCGGCGACACCGTGCGCCACAGCGCTCGCACGACGTTCAAATCCTCAACGACAAACAGGCGCAGAGGGCCTGAATTTCTGGCTGGCATCAGTGCGGTCACTGGTTCTGTGTGGGTGACCTGCATGATTTGACCTCTCTTTTTTGACATGGCGGTACAAGACGCTGACGAAGACAACTCCATTCAGCGGACGAAATCTTGCAGAGCGGTAAATATGCTTGAGTGGAACGGATCCCACTATCGACGTTAGCAGGAGTTCTTTGTGGAGATATCGGCCTAGAGTTTGTAGTGATTCCACTACAAGCAGCTGGATCGGGTGACGCTTCGGTGAAGCCGGGCATGTACTGCGCATCATTCCTGCACAGTTGGTTAAACCGCAGCTGAAGTTCAATCAGGACGATTCGATGATGCCGAGGCACTTGCCGCAGAGAGTGGCGGATGCCTGGAACGCTTGAGTGGCTCGGCTGTGTCGGATGGCCGGGCGTTCTAAGTTAACAGGCCGTTTTCGAGTGCATAGCGGGCCAGTTTCGCGTTGCTGTCCATCCCTGTTTTTTCCAGGATGCGTGCCCGGTACGTCGTGACGGTACTCGGGCTTAAGTGCAATATCTCAGCGATGCGGACAATTCTCTCGCCTGAAGCGAGGAGCTTTAGTACTTCAAGTTCCCGATCGGATAGCGCTTCGTGGGGTGCCTCATCGCCTCTGCCGATAGCGTTGACCAGTTTTTCTGCCAGCTCGGGACTGACGTGCTTGCCACCTGAGGCCACCTTGCGAACTGCCGTAACCAGGGTGGCTGCGGAAATATCTTTGGTGAGGTATCCCGCAGCGCCGAGCTTGATTGCACGTAACGCATAGGCCTCGACCGAATGCATGCTCAACATCAGAACGGCGAGCTTGGGCTTCTCCGCACGCATAAGCTTGAGGAGTTGGAGGCCGGTCTTATCGGGCAGCTGAATATCTACCAGTGCCACGTCGAAATCTTGCTCCCGGACCAGGAGCATTGCGTCTTGTGCCGTCTCTGCTTCACCCGTAACGTCGATCTCGTTGGCAGTCTCCAGCATGCGTCGCACGCCGTTACGCACGATGCTGTGATCATCCACCAGCAAGACTCTGATTTTGTGGTCAGTCATCTGTATTTTCCATTCGCACCCGCAAGGCCCTGGCCGTATCGTGTCTCGATGTACAGATGATGTTGAACCCGCCGGCACAGTGGCGCGCGCTCATGCATTCCCACACTAACCCTGCGGCCAGTGGCCGGCAAGGCATGCAGTCTGCTGCAGCAGCAGTTTGACGTTAGCAGGCAGGTAGCACACTTGCACTTTTGCCTCAGGCGTTAGCGGCGCCTAAGCTCTTAGGGTTATCTGCACRCCCATGGGTAATGCCTTGCCCGTGGCATCAATTTTGACTCGACAGAGGCATGGCCACAGTGACGACACCGATCGAAGTTTTCGACATGAAGACGTTGCTGGCAGCGCTGAAGTCGTTGCGCAGAGGTGACTTCACCACGCGTATGCCGGAAGACTGGACCGGCATGCCGGGCAAGATCGCCGACACGCTCAACGAGATCATCGACATGGCAGCCGACACCACCACCGAATTCGAACGCGTGGCGCGACTGATCGGCAAGCAGGGCAAGGTCGATGAGCGTATCGAATTGCCGATGATGAAAGGCTCATGGCAAAAGATCGTCAACTCGAGCAATGCGCTCACCAGCGACCTCATCAGCCCGATGAACGAGATCATTCGCGTTGTCGGTTCGGTTGCCGAGGGTAATCTGAGCCAGCAGGTACCGCCGGTACTCGACGGCCTGAAACTGCGGGGCCAGTTCCTCAAATCCGCCGAGATCGTGAACACCATGGTGACGCGACTGGGCTCCTTCGCTTCCGAGGTGACCCGAGTGGCGCGCGAAGTCGGCACTGAAGGGATTCTCGGTGGGCAGGCCAATGTCAAAGGGGTGTCCGGTACCTGGAAAGACCTGACCGACTCCGTCAACGACATGGCCGCCAATCTGACCACCCAGATGCGCAACATCGCTTACGTGACGACCGCGGTGGCCAAAGGCGATCTGGGCAAGACGATTACCGTCGAAGCCAAGGGTGAGATTCTCGAGCTGAAAAACACCATCAACACGATGGTCGGCCAGCTCTCGAGCTTCGCTGCGGAGGTGACCCGCGTGGCGCTGGAAGTCGGTACCGAAGGCAAGTTGGGCGGTCAGGCGGAAGTTCGCGACGTATCAGGCACCTGGCGCGACCTGACCGAATCGGTCAACGGCATGGCGGCCAACCTGACCACCCAGGTGCGCAACCTCGCACAGGTGACGACGGCGGTGGCGCGCGGCGACCTCGGCAAGAAAATCACGGTTGAAGCCAAGGGCGAGATTCTCGAACTGAAAAACACTATCAACACGATGGTCGACCAGCTCTCCAGCTTCGCCGCGGAGGTGACACGCGTCGCGCTGGAAGTCGGTACCGAAGGCAAACTGGGCGGACAGGCCGAAGTGACCGGTGTATCCGGTACCTGGAAGGACTTGACCAATTCGGTCAACGGCATGGCGGCCAACCTGACCACCCAGGTGCGCAACATTGCTGACGTGACGACGGCGGTGGCCAACGGCGACCTGTCGCGCAAGATCACCGCCGAAGCGAAAGGTGAAATTCTCCAACTCAAGGAAACCATCAACACGATGGTGGACCAGCTCTCGACCTTTGCCGACGAAGTGACGCGCATGGCACGCGAAGTGGGGACTGACGGCAAGCTCGGTGGCCAGGCCAAGGTGGCTGGCGTCGGTGGAACCTGGAAAGATTTGACCGACTCGGTCAACAGCATGGCGGCCAACCTGACCAATCAGGTCCGCAACATCGCCGACGTGACGACGGCGGTGGCCAAAGGCGACCTGGGGCGCAAGATTACCGTGGAAGCCAAGGGCGAAATCATGGAGCTGAAGAACACCATCAACACCATGGTGGACCAGCTCAATAGCTTTGCCGCCGAAGTGACGCGGGTGGCGCGCGAAGTCGGCACCGAAGGAAAGCTTGGGGGACAGGCACAGGTGCAAGGCGTGTCCGGCACCTGGAGGGATTTGACCGAAAACGTGAACTTCATGGCGGCCAACCTGACCAGCCAGGTGCGTGGCATCGCGAAAGTGGTGACCGCGGTAGCCAACGGCGACATGAAGAAGAAACTGACACTGGAAGCCAAGGGCGAGATCGCCGAGCTGGCCGACACCATCAACGGTATGACCGATACGCTGGCGCTGTTCTCCGATCAGGTGACCTCGGTGGCGCGTGAAGTGGGCGTCGAGGGCAAGCTGGGCGGCCAGGCCAACGTGCCGGGTGCTGCCGGCACCTGGCGCGATCTGACCGATAACGTGAACGGTCTGGCCGCCAACCTGACCAATCAGGTGCGCGCAATTGCCGACGTGGCGACTGCCGTGACCAAGGGCGATCTGACTCGTTACGTGGAGGTGGAAGCAAAGGGTGAAGTGGCGGAATTGAAGGACAACGTCAACGAGATGATCCGCAACCTGAGGGAAACCACGCGGCAAAACGCGGAACAGGATTGGCTCAAGACCAATCTCGCGAAATTTACCCGCCTGCTGCAGGGCCAGCGCGATTTGGCGGCAGTCTCCAAGATGGTGCTGTCAGAACTGGCTCCGCTGATCAACGCCCAGCACGGTGTGTTCTACATGATGAACGAGAACCCGCCCTACCCTCCGAAACTCAAACTGCTGTCGGCTTATGCGTACAAGGGAAACATCAATGTGAACGATGAGTGGCGGCTCGGCGAGGGCCTGGTCGGGCAATGCGCTTACGAGAAGCAGCGCATCCTGCTGACCGATGTACCCGCAAATTACGTCGCGATTTCATCGGGACTGGGTGCGGCCGCCCCGCTGAATATCATCGTGTTGCCGATCCTGTTCGAGAACAAGGTCAAGGCCRTCGTCGAAATGGCTTCGTTCACGCGCTACAGCATCATTCATCAAACCTTCCTTGATCAGCTTGCTGAATCGATTGGTATCGTGCTCAACACAATCGAAGCCAATATGCGTACAGAAGAACTGCTCAAGCAGTCGCAATCGCTGGCGCAGGAGCTGCAAAGGCAACAAGAAGAATTGAGACAGACCAACGAGGAACTGGAGGACAAGGCTGGACTGCTGGCCGAGCAGAAAACCGAAGTCGAGCGCAAGAACCGCGAAGTCGAAATCACCAAGCTGTCGCTGGAGGAGAAAGCGGAGCAGCTGATGCTGACCTCGAAGTACAAGTCCGAATTCCTCTCCAGTATGTCCCATGAGCTCAGAACGCCATTGAACAGCTTGCTGATCCTGGCCCAGCAACTCAGCGACAACGCGGAACACAATCTCACTCCCAGGCAGGTCCAATATGCCAAGACCATCCGTAGCGCGGGCAAAGACCTGCTGGAGCTGATCGACGAGATTCTCTATCTGTCCAAGATCGAGTCGGGGACGGTCACACTGGATCTGAATGAAGCGCTGTTCGCCGATCTGCACGACCAGATCGAACGCACCTTCCGGCCGGTCGCCGAAAGCCGGGGCCTCACCTTCACGATTGAACTGGCGCCTACCCTGCCCCCCGTCATCTGGACCGACGAAAAGCGCCTGTTGCAGGTGGTCAAGAACCTGCTGTCCAATGCCTTCAAGTTCACCGAGCAAGGCAGCGTCAATATCAGCATCGCGCCCGCTGTGTCCGGGTGGAGCGTGGATCACAGCGAACTGAATCGCGCCGATGCGGTGGTTGCCTTCGTGGTTACCGACACCGGCATTGGCGTATCTGCCGGCAAGCAGAAGCTCATCTTCGAGGCGTTCCAGCAAGCAGATACCGGAACCTCACGAAAATACGGCGGCACCGGCCTCGGCCTGTCGATCAGCCGCGAGCTCGCACACCGGCTGGGCGGTGAGCTGCGGCTGATCCCCGGTGAGATCGGCAAGGGCAGTACTTTCGCGCTGTACGTGCCCTTGCGTACACAGGATGCCCAGCGTCAGACGCTAGACGAATCAGCGACAGAGACAGTACCTGGCCAAGTCAAGCGCGACCTGATGTCAGACCCGTCTGCACAGATACTGGACGACCGCGAGTCTGTCCAACCCGGGGACCAAGTGCTGCTGATGCTCGAAGGCGATGCCCGATTCGCCAGCATTCTGCTCGAGGCCGCGCACCAGAAGGGGTTCAGGGCTATCGTCACGACCCGTGGCGCGGATGCACTGGAGCTTGTCGAGCGCTTCAAACCCGCCGCGATCACGCTAGACCCGAGCCTGACGGACATCGATGGCTGGTTGCTACTCGAACAGTTGAAGCGAAATTTCGCCACGCGTCACATCCCGGTCCAGATCATCTCGATCGCCGACGACCGCACACGCGGGCTGCGCTATGGCGCTTTCGACTATCTGCTCAAGCCGGTCACAGCCGACGAGATTCAAAATGCGCTGGTCGGCATCGTGGCATTCGCACGGCGCAAGACCAGGAGTCTGCTGCTCTTCGACGGCGACGAAGGGAGCCGCGCCCGCATCCTCGATCTACTCGGCAACACCGACGTGAAGATCACGACGACCGATAGCGGCGCTGAAGCCTTGAAGAAACTGGCAAAGAAACGCTACGACTGCATGGCAATCAATCTCAAACTGCCCGACGCATCCGGCATCAGGTTTCTCGAGGCGTTGCAGGAAGACCGCGCAATGCGTGAATTGCCGATCGTCGTCTATGGTGCAGATACACTGACCAAGCCGGAACACGAGCTTTTCAGAACACTGCTCGGCAAGGGCGTCATCAAGGCAGTTCAATCCCCCGAGCGCATACTCGACGAAACCGCGCTGTTTCTACACCGCGTCGTAGCCAGGCTGCCGCAGACCCAGCGCAGGATGCTGGAAAAACTCTATGAGGGTTCGGACAGTCTCGAGGGTAAAAAGGCCCTGGTGGTCGACGATGACGTGCGCAATATTTTTGCCCTGACCAGCGTGCTTGAGTGCAACAAAATGCTGGTGGCCACGGCCGAAAACGGCCGAACCGCCATAGAACTGCTGCAGCAGCAGCCCGATACCGACATCGTCCTGATGGACATCATGATGCCCGAGATGGATGGCTTTGAAACCATGCGCCAGATCCGTACATTCAAAAGATTTGAAACCCTGCCCATGATTGCGCTGACGGCCAAGGCGATGATGGGTGACCGTGAAAAGTGCCTCGAAGCAGGAGCATCGGACTATGTCAGCAAGCCGGTGGATACCGACCAGCTGCTGTCACTGATGCGCAAATGGCTCTATCGATGACTCTGTACCGCGCTCATTGCGCGACAGCAAAGGTGGCAATGTGCGCAAGGCCGGCTCGATTTTACCGGTGCTGGCGTTACGGCCAGAGGCGCTAGCGCAATCCGAGTGGCATGAATATGCAGCAGGAACCCCCGGTATTCAAAGACAGAGCCCAGGTGCGGCAACCGCTCCCGCCTGATGGCGTGCCAGCATCAGTGTTGCTGGTGGATGACAATCCCGCCAAGCTTACGGCGCTTGCCGCGGTGATTGCCGACATGAGCCTCGATATTGCCACGGCGACTTCCGGGCGCGAGGCGCTGCGCCTGCTATTGCAGCGCGACTTCGCAGTCATTCTGCTCGACGTGAAAATGCCGGTGATGGACGGTTTTGAAACCGCGGCACTCATTCACGGCCGCCCGAAGTCGGCCCACACGCCCATTATCTTCGTAACAGCTGAGGCCGATACGGATTCCGAGCGTTTCCGCGGTTATACGTCCGGCGCAGTGGATTACATCTTCTCGCCGATTGTGGCCGAGGTTCTTCGCGCCAAGATCCGGGTGTTTGTCGACCTGTTCTACCTGCAGCGCAAACTGACGATACAGGCCGAAGAATTGCTGCAATCGAAGCTGCTGCTGCGTGAACTGGCCTCCTATCAGGAGCACATCAAGGAAGAAGAGCGAAAGCGGATCGCACGCGACATCCATGACGAACTGGGACAGAGTCTGCTGGCGTTGCGAATCGATGTCTCCATGTTGCAGGCGCGCACCAGTACCATGCACCCCAAGCTCAACGAAAAGGCCAGCGATGCTCTGAATCACCTCGATACAGCCATCCGCAGTGTCCGCAGTATCATCAATGATCTTCGACCACCCGTACTCGATCTGGGATTGCAGGCAGCGATCGAGTGGCAACTTGAAGAGTTCCGGCAGCGCAGCGCGATCGATTGCACGATGTCGGCGAAAGACGAAAATTTCCGTTGCGATTTGAATGAAAAGTCCGCCACGACTTTGTTCCGCATCGTGCAGGAATCGCTGTCGAATATTGCCCGGCACGCGCAAGCGACACAGGTGCATATCGAACTCTCCAGGGAGGGTCGCCAGCTTTACCTGCAGATCAAAGACAATGGCGTAGGCATGACGGATCGCAAAAAATTGAAATCGTTCGGGTTGGTGGGAATGAAGGAACGCATCAGCATGCTGGGCGGGGAATTCACGATCGACAGCGCACCGGATAAAGGAACGAGATTAACGATATCGTTGCCACTCGACTGACCCGGATGGCACTGAAAGGCTATGGCCCGTACCCGTCGGGCGGGCCAACCAGACTGCGATTACGACAATGGCTTCGAGGTTGGCGAGATCGCCAGGATCGCTGCACAGCAAGGACGCATTGTGCTAACCCGCGACCGCGAACTGCTCAAGCGGCGGATCATCAGCCACGGCTGTTACGTGCATGCCCTGAAACCGTCGCTGCAGCTGCGCGAATTGAATGAGCGCCTCGACCTGGCGCGCAGCGCGTCGATTTCTACCCGTCGCGACAGGCAGAAATCGGCCAGAAGCGGACGGTGGTGAGCCGAATTTGGGCCAGACTACCAGAAAGCTCCTGGGTCAATCATTGTTGACCTGGAGTTCCTGCAGAAGAAACCCAAGTGAATCCGGGGCTGAGCGATGACTTTTTTCCGAGCGTTGTTCATCCCATGGCATAGCGTCATCGGTGCAGAAATCTCCAACACACTCCATGCTCAGTTCACCATCTAGAAGTCCAAGCGGAATCCAGAAGTAAGGCGTTGGGCAAAGCACCGGAGATGATGCGAGTCCGAAAACGGACGGTTGAGCATCCCTTCGGGACGCTCAAACAATGGATGGGTGCGACGCACTTCCTGACGCGAAAGCTGGCCGGGGTGAGCTCGGAGATGAGCTCGGAGATGAGCTTGAATGAGCTCGCCTACAACTTGAAACGGGTCATGAAAATCATCGGTGCCAACGATTTAATGAAGGCGCTGTCGGCATAAAAAAGGCTGGTTTTGGCCCATCCCAGAGGCTGTAAAAACAGCGTTACGTGTTCCAGGTCGCGACTGATGCGACTCGAAGCATTGACCGTGCGATCGCTCAACCAACGAACGTCAATGACCCAAGACGATCAGGTTATGAGCGTTTTTACACACTCTGGGCCGCTTTTTGCCTGTCGCGAAAGACAGAAATCGGCCATAAAACAGTCATTCCGTTGTGTCTACGAAACAGGGGCGATTCAGTTCGACAACGTCTGAAAGCCCCCAGATCTTCTACCCGTGATACCGGCCTCATCAGTGTAACCGTCCGGGCATCCCGTCTGGACTGGCCCCGCCAAGCTAAGAGATGGTGTCCACCTATTCAAGTGGACAAATTTCGGAAACCATAGACAACAAAAAGCCCGCTCTAAGCGTAATGCTGTTCACTTAAGCATTTGAGTCCAAGCCGGGCTTATCCGAAAATCCGATGCCAGACCTCTGGTATCGGATTTTTTATGTCTGTTCAACAGGACCTGCTCGACCTTGGCGACCTTTTCTACTTCTGCGACCTGAGCACCTTTACCCAAAACATCCCCATAAAGTGGGTAGCGTCTGCGCTGGCTCTATCCAGTCAGGCCACTATTCGCCGACGTCGCCTACCCGCTGATCAAGTGCTTTGGCTGGTGCTCGGGATGGCGCTGTTTCGTGACGAGCCGGTCCACGAGGTGGCGAGACGATTGAACATTTGTGCCCAAGGCCTGGTCTCCGACCACCTGTTGGCCCGCAGCGGTGTAACCGAAGCTCGAAAGCGGCTCGGCGCCGATCCCGTTGAGTGGTTGTTCCGCAAGACCGGCACCCAATGGGGCGCGGAGCGCAATGACGGTGATGCCTGGCACGATCTTCAGGTATTCGCGGTGGACGGCGCGCTCTTGCGCACCCCGGATACGGCCGAGCTTCGCGATCACTTCGGGTCGGGAAACACCTCGACCGACCGCCAGACGCCGTTTCCCATGATGCGCCTGGTGGCGTTGATGAATGTGCGTTCGCATTTGATCCTGGATGCGCAATTGAGCCCATACCGACGTAGTGAAATGCACTTGACCGACGAGTTTTTGCAGCAGATCCCCGACCACTCGGTGACGCTGTTCGACAAAGGGTTCTGGGGCGCTGAAATGCTGTCGGGCCTGAGCAAAGCCGGGACCAACCGTCATTGGTTGATCCCGACAAAAAAGGGACTGGTCTGCGAGGAAGTGACTCGTTACGGCCAGCACGACCGTTTGGTGCGCATGAAAGTCTCGCCGCAGGCCAGAAAGCGAAACCCGACTCTTCCAACGCACTGGGAGGCTCGCGAAGTCAGCTATGAAATTCAGGGCAAGCTAAAACCGGCACGCCCTTACGAGCGGGGGATTTTAAGTCAATTAGATATCTTCATATAATTCAACAGCTTACACGATTTTTTTGCCTGAATTCTTTCCGAGGCACGCGGCCACAAGCCTTATACCCAGTGGTTTGAGATTTTTTTGCGGCATCTTTTCGGGGTCGTGCCGAGATATGGTAAAAATTAGGACATACGTTCTGTAACACGATGAATTACAAGGTGATTTTTAGGTTCTTACTTTCTGGTCATCCACTGTCTGGCTAGAAGTCTACTTCAGCGCCAAGGCCAGGCCGGGGTCCATGGCGCACTATAATTTAGTGTAGGGGGACCGTCGGAGGTGGCGCTATGCGTATCTTCAAGCAGCTCTTGCTCTTGCTCTTGGTCGCGGGTCTTCTGGCAAGCAGCCTCTCACTGGAGGCAATCAGCGGTGGCGGCCTCGGTCAAAATCCTCACCCGGCCGTTCTGGTCAGTGGGCAGCCACAGCAATGCGGGCAATTCCACCATTTCCACAGGAGCCCGTTTCATATGGAAAACCGGCATTTCGTGCCAATGAACAACCGGCATTTCGTACCAATGGATAACCGGCATTTCGTGCCAATCGATAACCGGCACTTCATACCGATCCACCGGATGAACAGCTTCGAGGTGATCAGAGGGCCCGGGGTCAGCGATCAGCCTTTCGGTTCCAGGCACGTTCACTTTGTGCGCCACTTCGATCCGCGGACGGGGCAGTTTCTGAGTCAACCGACAACATCCGGGAGGCAATGAACCAGCTTGGTCATACCTCCGTAGTGATGACTGAGCAATACATCCGCAACCGCAAAGGGAAGAAGGTGACGTCTACAAAATAGGAATTGCGGCAATAAAAAACAAAGGGCTTACGTGAGGTGTATCACGTAAGCCCTTGATATTCATGGTGCCCGAAGCCGGAATCGAACCGGCACGCCCTTACGAGCGGGGGATTTTAAGTCCATATTCATTTTCTTTAAAATCAATTACTTAGGATTTAAATCGCTACACAAGTTAGAGCTAGCACTCTCTTCTGAGACTCTTGTCCGTCAACCCTCTCACGTTGATTGCGGAGCAAAAAATCCGATTTCTTTCTGTTGAGCTTTAGTCATCATGAGATGCCTGAAAGCACGATACGCAGCTGTAGAAACACAAACCAAGCAAAGGCCAAGGCACTGCCGGTGAACAGCATCATCAGCACCAAACGCCGGAGTGGTCGCATGTTGTCTTGCCAGAAGGCAATGATCTCTGCGAATGCCAACGCACTGCGGTCATCCTTGAAGAGATAGACCAAACCTTCAGCTTCTGAGGTCATGTTCACTTGATTGTGATTAGGCAAATTGTACGCAATGCTGACCGGAGATCTGAACCATTCGATTACAAAGTCTCCTACCTTCGCTTCATCTTCCACTTCAACGTCATAGGACCTCAGGTGGCTGAGCATCAATCTACGCATCAGCGGTCTATTGCCCTCGAATGCATAGCTTGGACCGAATGCCTCCAGTGAGGTCCCGGCTTGGTCTCGCCGCCAGATCCTAGCCCCCGTGACTTGGCTGTACTCGTAGAGTGCTTGCTCGATATGGGCACAGGCATAGACACTGAAACCGGCAAACGCAGGCACTCCGTAGCCACTCATGATGGCTAAGACGTTTTCGTCCTGAGAAGATTTCATATCGAGCAATTCTGTATCAGGCCACCACTTGCGTACGCTCCACCAGCGACGGAACTCATCCTCAACCAACGCTTGCAACCATCGCCTGCCAGCTATGCCAAGGTAGCGTGGTTTTTGGCTCAGCGACTGTTTGAGCAGAGTTGGGCAACACAGTTCGAACCAGATCACCGCGACAATGTAAAACAGCCCCGCAACCAACAGCCAGTTAAAGGGTTCTGTACCGCTCACCTGCCCTCGTAGGGTTGGTGCTGCCTGGAAGAGCGCGCTAACTAGACCTGCCACCGCCGCAAATTTGAGACCCGTTGACGATTTTAGGTGCGACCAGAAGGACCAGCTGGTTCGCTGTCTCAGCCTGTGGTAGCGCATATCCTGTCGAGTACTCCTTCGATTCTCCGCCGATGCCTTATACATTTCCTGAGCGGGTAACTCATTGAAGAACCAGGCGAACGGGTTGCGCTCGACGA
The DNA here is from genome assembly GCF_056401975.1 of Pseudomonas sp. P4_C8. Lineage (NCBI taxonomy): Bacteria > Pseudomonadati > Pseudomonadota > Gammaproteobacteria > Pseudomonadales > Pseudomonadaceae > Pseudomonas > Pseudomonas sp. P4_C8. The sequence goes on from NZ_JBFUIH010000076.1 coordinate 13,394, forward strand.
ACTTCTCTCGACGCATCCGTCGACGGTACTTCCGAGCGTTTTTTTGCACTAATTCAAATATGTGCGGAGATCCCTCGTAGCTGGTTTTCGTGTCAGACCCTTGGGCAGGCTCGTCGGGCACCTTAGTGGACATAAAAAAATCCTTCTTTTCGGGTCATTTGGCCGAAGATGATGACAGTGTTCATTAAGGTCGTCCAAACGAAGAAGCGATCGCACTGAGGGGGACGTGCACCATCGAAACCAGCTGTCGGCTTCCCGCGTAACAGCCGTTCAGTCTGCTCGATGATGGATTGGAACAACTATCCATAATGGCCTTTAAGACAAAGGCTTACAGCAGCCTTCTACTTCGCGCGTACCAGTTTTGTACCACCAAGCTCTCTCAACCGAGCATTTACATCAGGCAGATAACGGTCAAAAGCGGACGATGCATATGTATTTCTTGGAAGGAACGCTTCACTGTAAGACATGTAAGATGCTCCTCCCAGTGAGCTGTAACCCTACGACCAACGCCGAGGCGTGAGTTTCGTGCCGGAGTTCCACCGGATAAGGTCACGACAAAGCTGATTTGGATGCGGCGTTACGCCCTAGTCCATCGTTATCGAGCAATTTGTCATCGGAGCGCAGGAGATTACTGCGGCTATGGCAATCCCCAAACAACATCATAGATAACGGAGCGACTAAAATGGACCTAGAATTCGACGAGAGCGGCCTACTGAAACCGGGAACCTTCACGGTAAAGCTTGACAATTTTCTCTCGACTTTCTGCAAAAATGATGCACCTGCTGACGCAAACAGAATACCTCGCAGTCATTTCCATAAACCCTTCCAGGACATTCACGAATGGGCAGAGGCGATGGGGGCGACGTCCTTAGTAATCGGTGGGTCATTCGTTTCTCATAAGCCACACCCAAATGATATCGATATTTTAATATTTTTTGCCAAGTCCGAACTGATACCAAAATCGTCCGAAGTGCATGATATCAATGGGGTTAGGCTAGACATCCAAATGCTTGCCGAAGATCAGCCCGATATACAGTCTGCATTTCTAGAGCTTCTTTCTGTTACCCGGAGTGGCATAACACATGGTCTCGTACAAATTAAATTGCATTTTAATGCAATGATCCATGAGACACCGGATGAAAGATCTAAAGATTTTGAAGTAGTTAAGGCAGCGTACCTTGGGCGGCATATCCAACTACAAGCGGCAAAAGGCGTAGTTATTCCGATTCACGGCATACGCACCCACGCAGATTGGATGCCACACCTAAGCCTCCTAGCAAGCGCCTCGGGATGGGCTGTTGCCCCGTATATTTATGGTTATAAGGGCGTGACTTTACTCCGGAATGAAAGTGAAAAGCGCGCAATCATTGAAGGCTTTCGAGAGTGGATTTCGACAGTTAAAGAAAATTTCGACGGGCCTATATCAATTATCGCCCATTCATTTGGGTCATATATTATTGGTCGATACCTGATAGAAGCTAACGATATCTCCGTCGATTTCGACGCGATCATCCTCTGTGGCTCCATCTTAAACAAAGATTACGACTGGGGATCCTATCTTGCCGCTGCTAAGGTCGGGAAGGTTCTTAACGTGATTTCGGAAAAAGATGAGTGGGTGAAATTCCTTCCTGAAGGAGGGGTAAAATTAATCGCAGAGGATAAATTACTTGGCAAGGCTGGGTGCGAGGGGTTTAATTGTCAGGATGAACGGATGACGCAAATAAAAAGCGCGTTATTAACGCATAATAATGTGATTAAAACCGACATCATCAACGGTCAGTGGCTTCCCTTCTTGAAGTTGGCACATGGCAGCCAACGTCGCTCTATGTATGACAAAATCCGTCGAGAGCACGCCTCCTTAGCGAACCAACCTTCCAAGTAATGAGTCCTAAGAGTCTCCATGAGGGCGGGAACCTGCATGATCGGCGAATTGTAGGTTCGAAAAGAAACAGGGTGAACGCCCACCTGAAATCCGCATTCCCCCCCTCAAATTGAATCACCTCGTTACCAGTTTCCCAAGCTGATAACGAGGGTTCGATTCCCTTCACCCGCTCCACTATTTTCAAGGCTTCCAGCGGTACAGAAGCCTGACTGCTCAAGACTGGTGACAGTTTTGGTGACAGTTTCTCTGTTCGTGCGATTGAGCATGAAGCTCACGCAGGCACACAGAGCCCGCAGTTTTCGGGAAAGATCTCGGAAACCAGTAATTTTGGTATGACCCACCCCTCTCCTATGTCGAAGCCTCGATTTCATTGGCTTTCGAAGACGTGGAGCAAAGTAATTTTTAAGTAATGTATGAGTAAGGTAATTACCTATTAGAAAGGTAATTCCTTCTTTCATAGACCCCTTATAAATCAAGCGCTTAAGCTAGCATTACCTTTCTTCTTACTCCAAATCACCTTTCGAAGTAATCCAGCAAAGCCAATGAAAACGGAGCGCTCCTAGATCCCCGGCGCCTGGCGTTACGCTCTTACCTTTTTCCGACTGTTCTCCCGAAAGCCGACCACAAGTCCTCCCGCCCCTCCATATTTACGTCCGCAGAAGAGCTACGCTTTGCTCATTGTCCAGTCCATTCGGACTGCCCATCTCAGCATTTTTGGAGCAACACATGACGAGTTCTTGGCTCATTACGTGGGAATGGATCGGCGACCATGCTGCCGTGGACGAGAAGGTCGTGTCACTCGTCAACTACCGCAAGGCAGCACCGTTCATAAAGGATTTAATGGAGCAGCTATATATAGAAAAAAACGCGACACTTTCTGAGAAGCTTCGCTACGCAAAGGATCTGAAGGTAAATCCTTACCCTGCACGATACGGCGGAAAGGATGGAGCAGAATGGGAGGGGGAAATCCATTGCGGTGATAACCCGTGGCTGTATGGCCGATTGGTCAACAACGTTCGATTGGAAATGAAAAATGGCGAAGAAACACTGGAATGGGACGAACGAACTCCTAAGACATCGCCTTGACATACACCAGAAAACTAAAACGGCGCACTGATATCGTTCTCCTTTTCACGAAGCCCAATTTCTGAGTATGTGAATTGCGCCCTAACAATGAGAACGCCCCATCGCCGCAGGGATTTGCAGACTTTTCACCCGGCCTGATCACCACGGCAGTGCCCAGCGTTAGCCGCGTCCTGTCTGGTGCAGGTATGCAGAAAAACTTACCTATTTAGCCCGCAGGCGAGGTGGGGGGATGACGGCGCGCGTCAATCAGAGGCCTTGATGCAAACCTCATCGGCGCACAGTGATATCAGTAGGCCCTTGACGCAGGCGCGCGCCCCGACTTTTTTGAGTTGGTCCATTCGTGTTTGCGGCGGTTCAAAACACAGCGTATGCAGCGGAGCGACCCCACGCCGTAAACTGGAAAAACAAATAGAAGCTAATCGTGAGCCGCAAAGAGCCACTTAGCTTGATTTAAATTAGTTAACGCTAGAGACTAGGCTCTGTTCCCGCCCGTTAGAAAATGGGCCTAATACACCC
>NZ_JBFUIH010000077.1:0-16760 GCF_056401975.1 Pseudomonas sp. P4_C8
GATTTCGCAAGAATCGCCAATAGAGCGACCCGCCTGCGAGTCGGCCAGCGGCCTACAAAACCACATCTACCGTTAGCTGTTGAGCTGGTTGGAACCGGCATTTCGAAGGGGAGATCCATATGCACAAGCAGTCGAGCACCCGCTCCGAACTGGCCGACTCGCTCTTTCGCCTGCGCCACAGCTTTTACGCGCTGGCAGGGTTCAGTGGCGTCATCAACGTCATGATGTTGACGCCAGCCGTGTACATGCTGCAGGTCTATGATCGGGCCTTGGTCAGTCGCAACGTCACGACGCTGACGATGTTGACCGTTTTGGTGATAGGCCTGTTTATGTTGATGTCCACGCTGGAAATGGTCCGCACTCGCATGCTGATCCGGGTCGGCAACAACCTCGACATGGACCTCAACCGRCGCATCTTCACCGCYGCATTCGAGCGCAACCTGAGCCGCGCCGGAGGTAATCCGGCCCAGGCCCTGCAAGATCTCGCGCAGGTTCGTCAGTTCCTCACCGGCAATAGCCTGTTCGCTTTCTTCGATGCGCCGTGGACACCGATCTACCTGTTAGTCGCCTATCTGATCCACCCGCTGCTCGGACTGCTCACGCTGATCGGCTCGCTGATTCTGGTGGGCCTGGCTTATCTGACCGAGAAGGCAACGCAGAAGCCGTTGGCCGAAGCCAATCAGGCCGCACTCTCCTCCTCCAGCTACGCCAACAACAACCTGCGCAACGCCGAGGTCATCGAGGCCATGGGCATGCTGCCGTCGATCGGCAAGCGCTGGTACCAAAGCCATTTGCGCATTCTGGAAATGCAGACCCTGGCCTCCGACCGCGCCGCCATGATCAGCAGCACCGGACGCTTCGTGCGTATCACTTTGCAGTCGCTGATCCTCGGCGCCGGCGCGCTGCTGGCGATCGAAGGCAAGATCACCCCAGGGATGATGATTGCCTGCTCAATCCTCACCGGCCGCGCGCTGGGCCCGGTGGAACAAGTCATCGCGTCGTGGAAACAACTGCTCGGCTGCCGGTCGGCCTGGGGCCGGCTCAACGAAATGCTGAGCGATTATCCGCGCCGGCCACCGAGCATGTCGCTGCAGCGGCCGCTGGGCATGCTGGCGGTGGAGAATGTGTATGCCGGYTCTCCCGGAACCAACAACACCATTCTGCGCGGAGTGAGCTTCAGCCTTGTACCCGGCGAAAGCCTTGGCGTTATCGGTCCATCCGCCTCGGGCAAATCCACCCTCGCCCGCCTGCTGGTTGGCGTCTGGCCGGCACAGGCCGGCAAGGTGCGCCTGGACGGCGCGGACATATTCAATTGGAACAAGGGCGAACTTGGCCCCTGGCTCGGCTACCTGCCACAGGACGTGGAGCTGTTTGAGGGCAGCATCGCCGACAACATTGCGCGCTTTGGCGAAGTGGACAGCGAAGCGGTCATCCGCGCCGCCAAGACCACTGGAGTGCACGAGATGATCCTGCGTTTTCCKCAGGGTTATGACACTCGCCTGAGCACCGATGGCAGCCCGCTTTCCGGTGGTCAGAAGCAACGCATCGCCTTGGCCCGCGCGCTGTATGGCGAACCCAATCTGATCGTGCTGGATGAGCCGAACGCCAACCTCGACGACGTCGGCGAAAAGGCCCTGGTCGATGCGCTGGCCAAACTCAAGGAGCGTGGCGCCACCGTCATTCTGATTTCCCATCGTCCCAACGTGCTCTGCGCCGTCGATCAGGTGCTGATGCTGCGTGACGGCGCCGTGCAGATGCTCGGCACGCGCGACGAAGTATTCGCAGCGCTGCGCAAGGCCGCTGTAATGCCTGCAGGCGTGTCAACTCCGCTGGCCTCCGTCAAATCACGGGAGTGATCGATCATGCAAATGAGCCAACACACCGAGATGATTCATATCGATCCCAAGAACGTGGTGGATCTGAACATCCATAGACCCGCGCGCTGGGGCATTTGGCTGGTGATCGCCGGCTTCGGCGGTTTCCTCCTGTGGTCCTGGCTGGCGCCGCTGGATGCCGGCGTGGTAGCCACAGCCACGGTCAAAGTCACCAGCAAAAGCAAAGCCGTGCAGCATCTCAGCGGGGGGACCGTGGAGGCGATTCTCGTTCAAGAAGGCGATGTCGTGGCAAAAGGTCAGGAAGTGGTGCGCCTCGACTCCTTGCGTGCCCTTGCCGAACAAGGTGCGGTCAGCGCCCAGTACATCGTCAGCAAGACGGTGGAAAACCGCCTGGAAGCGGAACGTGACAACCGCGCCGTGGTGAACTTCGATCCCGAGTTGCTCAAGCGCTTCAGGGGTGACCAGCGCCTGATGGCCGCCATGGATCTGCAACAGCGCCTGCTGGACACCCGGCGCGCCGGTCTCGCTGGCGAAATCAGCATCCTGGAGGAAAACCTGGCGGCGTCGGCGGTGCAGCTCAAGGGCCTGCAGCAGGTCTATAGCGCCCGCGGCTCGCAGATCAACTTCCTCAACCAGGAACTACAAGGCACCCGCGTGCTGGCGGCCGAAGGCTATGTGCCGCGCAACCGCCTGCTTGAGCTGGAACGCAGCAATGCCGACCTCGCCGCCGGTCAGGCCGAGAACCTCAACAACATCGCTCGCGTGCGCAGCCAGACCACCGAAATCAAACTGCGCATCCTGCAGCGCCAGCACGATTACCTGAAGGAAGTCGAATCGCAACTGACCGACACCGCCAAGGAAAACACCACCCTGGCCGACCGCTTGCGCGCGCTGGACTATGAAGTGACCCATACCGTGATTCGATCGCCGATCGATGGCATGGTCCAGGCCCTGAGCATTGCCACCGTCGGCGGGATCATTCAACCCGGCTTCAAGATCATGGACATCGTTCCGCTCAACGAGCCGCTGCAGGTCGACGCGATGATCCCCGTGCAGGCCATCGACAAGATGGTCCCCGGCCTGGCCGTGGACATTGCCTTCCCGGCCTTCAACCATGCCCGGACGCCCAACATCCCCGGCCGCGTGAAGACCATCTCCGCTGACCGCCTGCTCGACGAGGCAAGCAAGGAGCCGTTCTATCTGGCCCAGGTGGAAGTCACGCCCGATGGCATGGGCCTGCTGGGAACCAATCACATTCGCCCCGGGATGCCCGCTACCGTCACCATCAAGACTGGCGAACGCAACATGATGAGCTATCTTCTTAAACCAATGCTCGACCGTGTGGACAGCTCATTCAAGGAACAATGAAATCAATGGGACGTCATTGCCTGTTCCTCTGCCTGCTAGGGCTGGCTTTACCGGCCAGCGCCATGGACCTCAAGCAAGCCTGGGACCTGTTGCAGTTCCAGGGCCCTATCTACCGCGCCGCCGTGCATGAAAAAGAGGCCGGTTCGGAAAACCGCGCCATCGGCACGGCCGGCCTGCTACCGCAGATCAATGCCTCGGCCTACGACAACAAGGTCAATGGCTCCCAACGCCAGAACGGCGTTGACAATGATCTGGACTACACCTCCAAGGGCGCTAACGTGCGCCTGCGCCAGCCGCTGTTCAACAAACAGAAGATGGCCGAGTACCGCCAGGGTCAGCAGCGTGCCGACTACAGCGTCGCGGTGTTCGATGCCAAGACGCAGGACGCCGCGGTGCGTCTGGCCGAAAGCTATTTTGATGTGCTCCTGGCCAGCGAAACCATCGTCCTGGCCAAATCCAAGCTGCGCGCCTTCGACGAGCAACTCGCCTCGGCGAAACGACGCATGGAGCTGGGGGCCGGCACCATCACCGACATCGACGAGTCGGTTGCTCGCCGCGACCTCGCCGATGCCGAACTGATCGAAGCGCAGGACAACCTGGTCAACGCGCGCAGCAAACTTGAGGAATATATCGGTGAAACCCCCGAATCGCTGACGACCTTACGTCCGAGCTTCGATACACCGCCGCTGCTGCCGAGCAACCTGCAGGACTGGTTGGTCAAAGCCCAGACCGATAGCCCGCTGATCCACGCGCGCCGTTATAGCAGCGACCTCGCCGAAGAAGAAGTGAAGCGCGCCAAGGCCGGCCACTGGCCAACACTGGATTTCATTGCCGGCTATACCGCGGGCCAGAGCCAATCTCTCTCCGAACTGAATCAACGCAACCACTACGGCTCAATCGGGCTGGAAGTCAATTTCCCGCTGTTCAGCGGTGGCGGCGTCAGCGCACTGACACGCCAGGCCAGTGCCAATAGCGATAAGGCCATGGACGAACTCGACGCCACACGACTGGAAGTTATCTCCGGAACCACCCGTGAGTTTCGCGGCATACAGAGTGGCGCCAAACGTATTCACGCGCTGGAGAGAGCCGTAGAGTCCAACGAACGCTCACTGATTTCGACACGCAAGGGCTTCAAAGAGGGCGGCACCAGCACCAACGTGGACGTCCTCAATGCCGAAGAGTTGCTCTTCGTTGCGCGCCACGATCTGTTTGAGGCCAAGTTGCGCTATTTGATGTCGCACCTGCGTCTGGCGTCCTCGGTGGGCAGTCTGGGCGACGACGATATCGAGCAAATCAACAACTACCTCGGCCCGGAACTGCTGGTCACCAACTGACTTCCACCTGCCGGCCGGTTATGCAAAACAATGGCTGGCGGGCGTACCACCCTATAAAAAACAGTCAAATTTCCGTCGATCAGATCGAGACATTCGACATTGCTCGCGCCCCCTACGCCTCAAAACGCCCCGTGGAGTCTCGATCACGCTCGTATCGTCGTGTGAGGGGAAACGGCGGCAACCAGGACTCGCGACGATGCCTTTCTCCCAGCCCGAGGCCAAGTTGCAGAAGCCCGGATCAAACAAATAGTCATTCTTCTCGATTCGACCCAGGCCGCGCTTACCTTCATCGTGATAAGCGACGAGCCAAGACTCCAGAGTTTGCTCAGGGTTTTGCGTGACAATCCCTCAAAGCAGGCGCTGTTTCAGGCAGTGATTGAGGATGAGATTAGAAACAGCAGCGAAATGCTGGCTGGTGGACAAAACGCATCAGGCGACCAGCTGGAGCAATGTTTACGCAACTACCTAAGTACCTTTCATGTCCTTCATCCAGAAGAAGGTTGTGTCCTTCCAGCCTTGGGTGGAGAGATTGCGCGCGCCGAACCGGAGGTACGGGTGGCCGTCGAAAAAGGCCTGAAGCAAATACAGAAAGCCTGGGCCGATCGTCTCGGTAGCCCTAATGCGGCATGGGCCGTCATCGCTCAATGTGTGGGAGCGCTAGTCCTGTCCCGAGCAGTCGAGAAAGAACGAACTCGCAAGGAAATCATTGCCTCGACCCGCAAAGCTATTGAAAAGAGCTATTTCACGCCGGAAAAATAGAAGAACGTCTCCGATTATGCGAGAGCAGCTCGCAACGCCATGATCATCGCTATCGCTGCAAAATCCTGGTCGATTCAGCCCTCCCTGAATTCCCACACAGAATGCATTCATGAGGCAATTGAGTGGAAGGAGAAAGGGAGGGCATCCATTGCCCTCCCCTCCGCTGTCCACGCTCCCTGCGACAGTACTGACCAGGACCTCAAGTGGCCAGAATGAAGTCCGTGGCAGTAACGGTTGTTGCATCGGCCACACCTACCAGGCGGATGGTGTCATTTCCGATGGTGACCACGGTATCCGCACCGGCATCGGCGACGTTAACGCTACCGGCAAAGTCCGCCGCCGTGATGTTGAATGCGGCAATATTGAGCCGATCCTGACCGCCGCCGATGGGATTGGTTTCGAAACCGATAATCAAATCGTTTCCGAAACCTGCGCTGAACACGAAGGTGTCATTGCCAATGCCACCCGCGAATACGTTGTCTGACGCATTACCGACCACCGTGAAGTTGCCGGTACCGCCAAAGAACACATTCTCGACGTTTGCGTCCAGGGTGTAGCTCGCGAGCGAGGTCCAGACCGTATCCGTGTCTGCGCCGGCGAGCTCGTTCACCACGTCCCCAAGGTCGGTGACTTCATAGGTATCGTTGCCGACGCCACCGACCATCGTGTCGGCACCTGCGCGACCGATGATGAGGTCGTTACCTGCGCCGCCGATGAGGACGTCGTTACCCGCACCGCCCACGATCGCGTTGTCGAGCTCGTTGCCGGTGCCCGCAAAGTTGCCGCTGCCGCCGAAAAACAGATTTTCGACGTTGGCACCCAAGGTGTAGCTCGCGACCGAGGTCCAGACCGTATCCGTGTCTGCACCGGCGAGTTCGGTCACCACGTCCTCGAGTTCGCTGACTTCATAGACATCGTTGCCGACGCCACCGACCATCGTGTCGACACCTGCGCCACCGAGGATGACGTCGTTACCTGCGCCGCCGACCAGGAAGTCGTTACCCGCACCGCCCACGATCGTATTGTCGAGCTCGTTGCCGATGCCCGCAAAGTTGCCGCTGCCGCCGAAAAACAGATTTTCGACGTTCGCACCCAGGGTGTAGCTCGCGAGCGAGGTCCAGACCGTGTCAGTGTCGGCACCGGCGAGCTCGTTCACCACGTCCCCAAGGTCGGTGACTTCATAGACATCGTTGCCGACACCGCCGGCCATCGTGTCGGCACCTGCGCCACCGAGGAGGACGTCGTTACCCGCACCGCCCACGAGCGTGTTGTCGAGTTCGTTGCCGATGCCCACAAAGTTGCCGCTGCCGCCGAAAAACAGATTCTCGACGTTGGCACTCAGGGTGTAGCTCCCGAGCGAGGTCCAGACCGCGTCGTTGCCGGCACCCGCGAGCTCCGTCACCACGTCCCCAAGGTCGGTGACTTCGTAGATATCGTCGCCAACACCGCCGGCCATCGTGTCGGCACCCGCACCCCCGATGAGAATGTCATTGCCCGCGTCACCATTGAGGATGTCGTTGCCGCCCAAGGCGTTCAGGATGTCGTTGCCATCACCTCCGCTGGCCACGTCGTCGCCTGCCGTGCCGGTGAATATGTCGACACCGGCGGTACCGACAAACAGATCACCGACCACTGTCGTTGCTGCAGAGATGACTCGCTCAAGTGTACCGAGGTCATCGGTGTAACTCGCGATGACACGCAGTTGTTGACCGACCTGCGCCTGGCCGGGCGTGAAGGTCGTGCCCGTCGCACCGGCGATGTCGGCAAAGATCACACCGCTCCCCGCCTGCCACTGACGGGTAATCACCGAGGTCGTGGTCCCGTCGGCGTCGGTGAACGCATCCGTGGCGGTCAAGGCCGAGTCTTCCGTCGGGGTCGTATCGCTGATCAGCACCGTGCCAACCGGCAGGACGTTGACGGGGCTGCCGCCGAGCGGCGCAGTTGGCGCGGTCGGCGCCGAGAACACGCTTTCCAGCACGCCGTGGGCGTCCTGATAGACGGCCCTGACGCGCAGCAGCAGTCCCTCCTCAGCCGCGGTCACCGTGAAGGTCGGACCGGTCGCGGTTCCTAGTCCGCCTCCGAGCGCAATACCGATGTCGTCGAAGATACCTGTGCCCGGGTTTGTTTCGACCTGCCATACGAAGGCGATGGGACTGGTGATCACACCTCCGCTAGCGACATTGTCCGCATCGCTGACGGTGTCGGCCAACACCGTTAACACTTGTCCAACGGCCGGCGTGCCATCGCTGATCCTCAGCAAGCCCACCGGCTCGGCGTTCAAGCCCGCCACCAGGACCCGCGACTGATCGGCGAACTGCAGCCGCTCGATATTGCTGAGCCTGTCAGTACCGTCCCGACCCACGACGCTGTCGGCCACGGAGATCGTGCCGTCGACGTTCTCGATGACGGTGTAGTCGGCCAGAAGGCCGGTGTACAGAGCCGTGTCGAAGGAATGGCCAGGGTTAAGGGGGTCAGGCGCATCCGTCAGGATCTCACGGACGGCGACGAGTTGGCCGGGGTTGTAAGTGCCGTTGAGCATGAGCGGCACCAACGGGACCATGCTATCGAACGTGGCGATCTCCGGACCAGTGCCATCAATGTTCTGCCGCACGCTGATACGTGCATTGAGCCACTTGTCACCGTCGATCAGGTCATCGCCACCACGGCCTTGGATGATGTCGCTGCCGCCGCCGCCGAGGATGATGTTGCCGGCGCCGAACTGATCGTCTGCCGTGACTATAATGCCGTCCGGGCCGGCTGCTGCGGTGCCGACGAACGGGCGCAGGCCGCTGACCAGGTCGAAGTTGGTGAGCACGCTGCCCTGAGCACCGGCAGCCGCGATCACGGTGGCATCGGCATCATCGCCACGCAGGATGTCGCTGAAGTGCGATCCCGTCAGACCTTCCACCAGTTGGAACCGAGCCACGGTTGCGGCCAACTCCGGCAGTGGCGGCGCGATAGCGATCTCGGCGAGGCTCAGGTCGACGGACACGCCGAACGGGTCGTCCTTGAAGCCGGCCCAGTCGTAACCGGAGCCACCCAGGTAGCGGTCCCCCGCGCCGCCGTTGCCGAACATGATGTCGTCGCCACCTTCGGCCATGAATCTGTCGGGCCCGCCGGTGCCGATGAAGATGTCGTTACCGCGTATCAGGTCGAGCCCGTTCGGGTCGAAATTGTCGCCGGGAGCACCATCGGCGGTTCCCTTCTCGATCCAGTCATCACCTTCGTTACCCATCAGTTGTTCGTCGGCGACACTGCCCATGATGAAGTCGTCGCCCGCGCCGCCGAAGACCTCCGAGGAGTCCTCACCGGTGACGATGAAGTCCTTGCCGAAGCCGCCGAGGTTCAGATTCACGCCGTTGCCACTGTGGATGACGTCGTTACCGTCGCCGCCATGAATGGTGTCGTCGCCACCCAGGTCCGTGATGATGTCGTCGCCGTCGCCCCCGACCATGAAGTCGTTGCCGTTGCCACCCTCGAGGCGGTCATTGCCACCGTCGCCATAGAGCGTGTCGTCGCCGTCGCCAGAGACGAGAATGTCATTGGCGGCCGAGCCACCGAGCACCACATGGTCTTCGCCGGTGTAGTGCAGGTAGTTGGTATCGGCGCCGACCGTCGCGGGGTTGTCCCGAATCACCAGCGGCGTGAGGAGGATGCCGCCGACAGGGTCGGCATTGCCCGGCAGGTTGTCGGCGGCCTCATTGACTAGCGTCAATGGATCGTCGACCAGTATGCCATCCGGCCCGGCAATCACGCTCTCGTTGAACTGCCTGGTCGGGTCGACCTCGAGGGTAAAGGCCGGAGTCAAGAACATGACGGCTGGGAGGTGGGTCGCATCGGTGTTGGCCATCACCAGTCTCGCGAACGAGTTGTTCTCCAACTCGGTGACGAAGTTAAGCCCCGCGTTGCGTTCCAGGTAGTAGAAGCGGTCGGCGTTCTGCAGCTTCTCCATCTGGTTCTCGAACACGAAGTTGAAGGTCGAGCCGAGCATGCCGCCAAACGGCATTTTTTCCTCGGCGAGGCCGCCGATCCAGAGGTCGATGTTGTCCAGACCGGTAATGGTGACGCCGGTCGGGCCACTCGCCCAGGCGCCGGTGCTATTGAGGAAGTCCAGCCGGTCCGCCGGCTCGCCGGCGCCGCCCAACACCAGGAGAGAGGCCGCCGCGCGCTTCCCGTCGAGCGTGGTGGCGCTGGTAATGGAGGCGTGCGTGCCATAGGCGGCGATGAAGTTGATCAGCGATTCCGGGTGTTTCAGGTGTTGCACCAAATCGGACCAGCTGATGTAGGGCTTCAGGTTGCTGTCGCCGGTGCCGGCGTAGAACTCACGACGCGCCTCGTTCAGGGTCGGAAGCCCGGTATCACGACCGCGCGCGATGTTGAGGGCGGGCAGGTCGAGCGGCAGGCCCAGCAAGTTGTTGCGCACCGCTTCGGTGACGAACTCATCGATCTCGTTGCCGACCTGGCGCGTCACGCCGCGGACGATGGCACCGGCCGCCTGCTCCGGCGTCGGGCCGCTGGCCGCAAACGCCAGCGGATTGAGGAAGGCCTGAATCAGGCCGACATCGCTCGAGACGAAGTTGGGGTCCAGCCGGTCGATGGTCTCGGTCAGCATCGAGTGGCCGAGGCGGTAGACCGCGTGCGCGAACTCGGCGACGATCGCCGGGTTGATCTCGGTTTGATAATTTTGGTGTTCGCCAAGGAAGGGATCGATGTTCGGCTGAATGGTACGCGCGAACTCTTCGAACACCAGGTGCTGGTACTGCATCTCGGTACCAAATTTCGCCGCCTGGAACAGGCGCTCTCCGTTCCAGTGCAGGGCAGCGATCTCAGCCGCGGTTGTTGGCAACACCAACAATTGGGCATCGGGCATCAGCCACTGGTTCAGGAAGTTGACATCGTTGGAGGCGATGGCCACATCCTTGGTGTGCTGGACCAGACGGTTGTGCTCCGAGTGGAAAATCGCGTGGACGGTGGTCAGGCCGATGTTCTCGTTGACCCGGCCGTCGCCGGCGATGTAGTGCGCGTCAAGCAGTTCGTTGTCGTAGGTGCCTGCGGCCACCGGTCCGCCGGCAACGAGGTCGGCATCGGCCGTCAGTGGCGCGCCGGTCTGGCTGTCCACCGGAACGGCGTTATGGGCGACATCGATGAGGAACTGGTGGCCGGTGCGCACGGCATTGACCAGGCTGATCGGCGCAGCAGGATTACCCTCGACGAGAACATCATCGGCGGTATCAGCAATACCATCCGCGCCCCTCATCATGACCATCGGGAAGCCGTTCGGGCCCTTGATGAAATTGCCGTAGGCATCAGTGGCGAGCAGCGGCACGTTGTCGAAGTCGGCATCGGTAAGATTAATGCCAAGCATGTCGCGCGCCTGCGCCTTTACCACTTTCCAGGTGGCCATCCCACCGATTTCGACGTCGTCGGCAGTGCCGAACCGGCCATCGGCGCCCAGGTCACGATTGGTGATCAGCTTGCCGGTCGCCACCGGATCGCCGGCGGCATTGAACTCGTAGGCGCGCAGGAACACCTGGTGCGAGGGATGCGAGGTATAGGTCTGGTTCTGGTCGACGAACGGCGTGGTGGTGTTTGCAGCCTCGTGGATGTCGTCGGCGGTGCCGAGGATGCCATCGGGCCCGGGCAGGTTGGTGGCCCGCGTCAACACCATGAAGTTGGTCGGGCTGCCCGGAACGAACAGCGGATCGTCCGGCTGCAGCGGGATGAACACCGTGCCGCTGCCGCCCTTGGTCACCAGGTCGAGGCCGTGGTCGAAGAACTGACCGAAGAAGGTCATCCAGGTATTGAACGGTGCGGACAGACCTGCGTCCGGCGCCTCGTTAGGCATGAAAAAGGTCTGGAACGTCGTGCCGTCGGTACGGGTTCCAGTAACCACCTGCGCACCGTCCTTCAAGACATCGTCAACCGTGCCGAGGATGCCATCCGGACCTGGATCGAACGTGGCCGCGATCGCTGCCGGGTTGTTGGCGGTGTTGTCGGCGATCAGATTACTGATGGTGCGAGGCTGCGAGTCGGTCACCAGGCCGCTGGTCTGGGCGTAAGAGGTGCCCGCCTCCGCCGTATCGAACTGCGCCGGAACCAGTCGCGGGAAGACCGTGTCGGCTGCACCGAACTCGTTCTGACCCGCCACCAGGTTGTTGAACGACCCGTCGACCGTGCGCAGGCCCAAAGGCACCCGTGCATTCGGCAGCATGCTGAGGAGATCCTCACCGGCCGCATTCCTTTCCGAGATCAGAATCTGATCGAGAATGAACTGCAGATCGGCCCGGATATAGTGCACACCGGTGCTGGCGACCGGAGTCTCGACCGGCAGCGGGGCTGCCGGTGGCGGAGCAACGCCGGCTACGACCGCTGCGGTTGGAGCAGAGAACGCCGTCTCGAGCACGCCATTTTCATCCTTATAGACGGCCCTGACGCGCAATTCCAGCCCGGCGAGATCCGGGGTCACCCTGAAGGTCGGCCCGGTTATGTGCGCCAATGCTGCGCCCCCGTCCGCAATACGGGTGATGTCCTGAAAGACGCCCGTACCCGGGACTGCTTCGAACTGCCAGTAGAAGGCGATCGGTCCGGTGATGGCACCGCCGGCGTTGTCGGCATCGGTCACGTCGGCAGCCGATACCCTCAGCAGTTGACCCGTGGTCGGCGTAGCGTCCGGGGTGTTGCTGGCAGCATCGAGTATGGTCAGCAAGCCCAGCGGGTCGTTGTTGAGCCCGACCCCGCCTGGCAGGGTGAGCGACTGATCGTTGAACTGCAGCCGCTCGACATTGGTCAGGCGGTCGGTGCCGTCGCGACCGACGACGCTGTCGGCCACGGTGGTCACGCCGCCCACAGTGGTGACGGTATAGTCGAGCCGGTTGCCAGTGAACAAGGCCGTGTCAAAGGCGGGGGCATCCGTCAGGATCTCGCGGACGATGACGAGCTGACCGGGGTTGAAGGTACCATCGAGCATGAACGGGATCATGGGCTCCATGCTGTCGAAGGTGGCAATCTCCGGCCCAGTTCCGTCAAGGTTCTGGCGCACGCTGATGCGCACATTCAGCCACATGTCGCCGTCGATCAGGTCGTCACCGCCGCGGCCTTCGATGATGTCGCTGGCACCACCGCCGAGGAGGATGTTGCCCGCGCCGAACTGATCGTCTGCCGTGCCCAGGATACCGTCCGGGCCGGCTGCAGCCGCGCCAAGAAACGCCCGCAGACCGTTGACGAGGTCAATATTGGTGAGCACGCTGCCTTGGACACCGGCAGCGGCGATCGCGATCGCGTCGGCATCATCGCCGGTCAGCATGTCGCTGAACGCCGACCCCGACAGTCCTTCCACCTCGGGGAACTTGGTATGCACGCCTGCAACTGAAGGCGACAGGGCCGATTGCTCGAAGGCGATGCGGCTCATGTCCACAGTCACGCCGTAATGATCATCCTTGTAGGTGGCCCAGTCGAAACCGGACATGCCCAACATCTTGTCCGGGCCCTCACTGCCGATGAAGATGTCATCGCCGCCTTCACCGATCATTTCATCGAAGCCGCCGTCACCGCTGAAGACGTCGTTGCCGTCGGTCAACTTTGCCAGCAAAACCGGTGGCAGGTTACCGGTGAAATTGTCGCCGGGGGCGCCGTCCTGGGTCCCGACCTGGATCCAGTCGTCGCCATCGCCGCCCATCATTTGTGCGTTCAGCCGGCTGCCGAGCATGAAGTCATTGCCGGCGCCGGCGAAGACCTCCGTAAAGTCCTCGCCGGTGACGATGAAATCGTTGCCGGCGCCGCCGAGGATGATATTGATGCCGTTGCCGCCGTGGATGACGTCGTTGCCGGCCTCTCCGTGGATGACGTCGTCGCCACCCATGTCGGTGATGATGTCATCGCCATCGCCACCCTCGATCTCGTCATTGCCGTAGCCGCCTTCGAGGCGATCATTGCCGGCGTCGCCCCAGAGCGTGTCGTCGCCGTCGCCAGAGACGAGAATGTCATTGCCGGCGGTGCCGCCGAGCACGACATGGTCTTCGCCGGTGTACTGCAGGTAGTTGGTATCGGGCCCGACCGTGTTGGGGTTGTCGCGGATGACCAGCGGCGTGATCTCGACGCCGTTGATCAAGGTGCCGCCAGTGGGATCGGCATTGCCGGGCAGGTCGTCGACGGTGCCCAGTATGCCGTCCGGACCGGCAATCACGCTCCGGTTGAACTGCTTGGTCGGGTCGACCTCGAGAGTAAAGGTCGGGGTCGAGAAGATGAGGCCCGGGAGATGGGTCGCGTCGGTGTTGAGCATCACCATCTTGGCGAACGAGTTGTTCTCGAGCTCGCTCAGGAAGTTGAGTCCCTGGGTGCGGTGCAGGTAGTAGAGCCGGTCGCCGTTTTGCAGCTTCTCGAGCTGGTCCTCGAAGACGAAGTTGAAGGTTGAGCCGAGCATGCCGCCGAACGGCATTTTTTCCTCAGCCAAACCGCCGATCCAAAAGTCGATGTCATCAACGCCGGTAATGGTTGCCCCATTTGCCAGGTTGGCATAGACGCCGGTGCTGTTGAGAAAGTCCAGGCGATCCACCGGCTCACCGACGCCGCCCAACACCAGGAGCGTGGCCGCTGCGCGTTTCGCGTCGAGCGTGGTGGCGCTGGTAATGGAGGCGTGCGTGCCGTAGGCGGCGATGAAGTTGATCAGCGATTCCGGGTGCTTCAGGTGTTGCACCAAATCGACCCAGCTGGTGTAGGGCTTCAGCTGGCTGTCGCCGGTGCCGGCGTAGAATTCACGGCGCGCCGCGTTCAAGGACGGGATGCCGGTATCGCGGCCGCGCGCGATGTTGAGGGCGGGCAGGTCAAGCGGCAGGCCCAGCAAGTTGTTGCGCACCGCTTCGGTGACGAACTCATCGATCTCGTTGCCGACCTGGCGCGTCAAGCCGCGGACGATGGCGCCGGCGGCCTGCTCCGGGGTCGGGCCGCTGGTCGCAAACGCCAGCGGGTTGAGGAAGGCCTGAATCAGGCCGATCTCGCTGGAGACGAAGTTGGGGTCCAGCCGGTCAATGGTCTCGGTCAGCATCGAGTGGCCGAAGCGAAAGACCGTGTGCGCGAACTCGGCGACGATCGACGGATTGACTGTGTCATCGAAGTCAAGGAAGGCATCGACCTGCGGTTGAATGGTGCGCGCGAACTCTTCGAACACCAGGTGCTGATACTGCATCTCGGTGCCGAATTTCGCCGCCTGGAACAGGCGCTCACCGTTCCAGTTCAAGGTCGACAGATCAGCAGGAACAGACGTGACGGGCGTCAGCAGCCACTGGTTCAGGAACGTCAGGTCGCCGGCGGCCGCTGAGGCGAGGACCGTGTCCTTGGTCTGCTGGACCAGCCGGTTGTGCTCGGAGTGGAAGATGGAGTGGACGGTGGTCAGGCCGATGTTCTCGTTGACCCGGCCGTCGCCGGCGATGTAGTGCGCGTCGAGCAGCTCGTTGTCGTAGGAGCCGGCGGCCACCGGGCCGCCGGCAACGAGGTCGGCATCGGCCGTCAGTGGCGCACCGGTCTGGCTGTCCACCGGGCTGGCATTGTGCGCGATGTCGATGAGGAACTGGTGACCGGTGCGGATCGCAAGCGATGCGTCGATCGGCGCCAGCGGATTGCCCTCGACCAAGCCGGTCGCGGTCACGATCTGCGCAAAGCCGTTCGCCCCCCGAATGAAGTTACCGTACGCGTCGGTCGCCAACAGCGGCAGGTCGAGGGCGTCGAGATCGTCGAGCTCGATGCCAAGCATGTCGCGCGCCTGCGCCTTCACCACTTTCCAGGTGGCCATCCCGCCGATTGCGACGTCGTCGGCAGTGCCGAACAGGCCATCGGCGCCCAGGTCACGATTGGTGATCAGTTCGCCGGTCGCCACCGGCTTGCCGGCGGCATTCAATTCATAGGCGCGCAGGAACACCTGGTGCGAGGGATGCGAGCTGTAGGTCTGGTTCTGGTCGACGAACGGCGTGGTGGTGTTTGAAGCCTCGTGGATGTCGTCGGCGGTGCCAAGGATGCCATCGGGCCCGGGCAGGTTGGTGGCCCGCGTCAACACCATGAAGTTGGTCGGGCTACCCGGAACAAACAACGGATCGTCCGGCTGCAGCGGGATGAACACCGTGCCGCTACCGCCCTTGGTCACCAAGTCGAGGCCGTGGTCGAAGAACTGACCGAAGAAGGTCATCCACGAGTTAAACGGCGCGGACAGGCCCGCGTCCGGCGCCACGTTAGGAATGAAAAAGGTCTGGAAAGTCGTGCCGTCGGTACGGGTTCCAGTAACGACCTGCGCACCGGCCTTCAAGACATCGTCAACCGTGCCGAGGATGCCATCCAGACCGGGATCGAACGTGGCCGCGACCGCCGCCGGGTTGGTGGCGGTATCGTTGACGATCAGGTTGCTGATGGTGCGTGGCTGCGAGTCGATCACCAGGCCGCTGGTCTGGGTGTAAGAGGTGCCCGCCTCAGCCGGGCGGAAGACTGGAGTGGTCATGCGCGGGAAAATGTTGTCGGCTGCGCCGAACTCGCTCTGACCCAGTCTCAGGTTGTTAAACGTCCCGTCGACCGTACGCAGACCGAAAGCAAATTCCGGGCTCGGTATGAGGTCGACAAGCGACTGACCGGCCGAGTCTGCTTCCGCGATGAAAATCTGCTGGAGAATGAACTCCAGGTCCGACTTGTTGAAATTGGCCATTTTGGATTGCCCTCGATCTGTCTGGGTAAAGGCACGGGACGAGAAAACCCTCCCGCGCCCAGTCAAGTGCTGGCTTGCGCAGTTTGTTGGTTATGTTTTTTTGCGAGAGCTCTGGCGTTACCCGAGACCCGGGATACGCGCCTGGAATTCGCGAAATGAATTGCTCGCCGGGCGATCAGGCAGAGCGGATTCGAGCCTTGGGTGGGCCATGGAATCTGGAAGTGAAGGCGAACGTCCTGGACAGCCCTTTCCCTCTGAAAAAGCACGAAATGAACGACATGATTCTGCTCCTCTCAGGAGAATCATCGCGCCTTGCGTTGCCAAAGCGATGGCAAGTTTCAGGCGGGCGGGTCCCCCGATAACATAAGACTAAAGTTCCATAGCAAATTTTTGTCAATATTACGTCGATAAAACAGACGACTGGTGTCATGTCTCGCAACTAGCTGTTTTTTAAAAGATATATAGGCAGTTGAGTGCAGGTATAGAGCGAAATGTTATTTCTAACTGTTTCACCGCCACCTACGCTTCTGCATAAGGGAGCAACGCAGCGATTTCGCAAGAATCGCCAATAGAGCGACCCGCCTGCGAGTCGGCCAGCGGCCTACAAAACCACATCTACCGTTAGCTGTTGAGCTGGTTGGAACCGGCATTTCGAAGGGGAGATCCATATGCACAAGCAGTCGAGCACCCGCTCCGAACTGGCCGACTCGCTCTTTCGCCTGCGCCACAGCTTTTACGCGCTGGCAGGGTTCAGTGGCGTCATCAACGTCATGATGTTGACGC
>NZ_JBFUIH010000078.1:0-16499 GCF_056401975.1 Pseudomonas sp. P4_C8
CTGAAACTCCGCTGAAACTCCGTGCGAACCCATTTGCGAGCGCTACGCACTCGAACGCAGCCTCGCAGGCTCGACAGCTGCTACAGGGATGTGTGGCGGGTCAGTGCCGGCGCTTGAGGGTGTCGGAGGGCAGTTCGCCGAACTGTTTGCGGTAGCTGTCGGAGAACCGGCCAAGGTGCAGGAAGCCATAATCCATGGCCACTTCGGTGACGTTGCGCACGTTGCACGTCGGGTCGCTCAGGCACAGGTTGATGCGCTCGAGCTTCTTCTGCCGGATGTAGTTTTGCGGTGACATTCCCGCGTTGCGCTCGAACAACCCATACAACGAACGCAGACTCATCCGCGCCTGGCGCGCCAGTTCTTCACCGTCGATGTCTTGCTTGAGGTGGCGTGCGATGTAATCGGCAATCACCTCGAACGTGGGCGAACCCAGGCTACTGCGGATAACGTTGGTTTTCATCAGGCTGAGCATCTTGCTGACGATAATCTGCGCGTAGTGTTCCTGCACGCGGGGGATCTGCTCGGTGGCTTCGGCTTCCTGGCAAATCATCGCCAGCAAGCTGACAAAACCTTCCAGTTCATCGAGCTGGTAACGGTTCTCCAGGAACCGCACGCCCTGCCCCGGATAACGCCAGCGCTGTTCATCACATACGGATTCAAACAGCCGGGTGGGGACTTTGAGGATGAATTTTTCGCAATCGTCGGAATAGGTCAGATCGACCGGTTCGTCGGGGTTGATCAGCAGCAACTCACCCGGCGCGAAGTAATGCTCCTGACCTCGTCCACGCGACAGACAGTTGCCCCGCAGCAGCACTTGCAGATGATAAATGCTGTCGAGTGCGCCCGACGTCACCCGCACGCTGGCGCCGTAACTGATGCGGCACAGGTCCAGGCTGGCGAACTTGCGGTGATCGAGGCTGGCCAAGGGGCGACCGACCTTGGGCATCAGGATGCAATGGTTGCCGACATGCTGATTGACGTAACCCGATACCGCATAAGGGTCGGCATGGTCGAATACTCTGCTGCGCTGACTCAACAGTTGCGCGTGCATCATCGGGTCACTCTCATTGTTGTTATGAGTTGCGTCGGTCCATTCTAGAACAGCACGTCAGGCGCCTGAGACATTTCCGGACAGTTGACCGAAGCCCATGTGGGAGCGAGCCTGCTCGCGAAAGCGGAGTGACACCATACGCCGCTGCGCGTTGTTGATCGTCGCTGAAAGTGATTTTGGCGATCAACTCATCACGGGTGGCGTAGGCGAAATCGTCGTGCAGGTATTGATCGCCATCGAGGTTGATCTGGGTCGTCAGGTGGCGATGATCCGGCGCCGAGATAAAGAAGTGCAAGTGAGCCGGGCGTTGGCCGTGACGGCCCAGTTGATCGAGCAGTTGCTGGGTCGGACCGTCCGGCGGGCAGCCATAACCCGACGGCACGATGCTGCGGAAACGATAGCGACCTTCGGCATCGGTGACGATCCGGCGGCGCAGGTTGAATTCCGATTGCGTGGTATCGAAGTACGAGTAAGTGCCACCGGTGTTGGCGTGCCAGACATCTACCACGGCACCGGCCAGGGGTTCGCCGGCGGTGTTGAACACGCGCCCTTGCATGAACAGCGTCACACCCGGATCGAGACCATCATCGAGACGCGCTTCGCCTTCGGACAACGGCGCACCGGCCACGTACAGCGGGCCTTCGATGGTGCGTGGCGTGCCGCCGGATTTACCGGCCTGTTCGTCTTCGGCGTCCATCAGCAGGTCGAGGTAATGCTCCAGACCGAGCCCGGCGACGATCAGCCCGGCCTCCTGACGCGCGCCCAGTACGTTAAGGTAGTTAACGGCTCTCCAGAACTCTTCCGGGGTCACGGCGAGGTCTTCGATGATGTTTACCGAATCACGCAGGATGCGGTAGATCAGGGCCTTGGCCCGCGGATTGCCGGCATCGTTGTGCAGGCCGCTGGCCTCTTCGAGAAACTTCTGGACTTCGGCAGTGTGGGAGATCTTGACGTTCATTTTGTTGGGTTCCTCATCTTGTAATTATTAGCGTAGCGAACTGAGCAGGCTGGGCTCAGCGGTCATCGTCGCGAATCGAAGAAGGATGCCGGCACATCGCGTCGATCTCGATCGCCATGTACGGAAACAGCGGCAGTTGCATCAGCAGGTCATGCAGTTCTTGAACGCTGTCGACATCGAATACGCTGTAGTTGGCATAGTGCCCGGCGATGCGCCACAGGTGGCGCCACTTGCCCTGCTCTTGCAGGCGCTGGGCCAGGGCTTTCTCGTCAGCCTTCAGCTTGGCGGCGACTTCGGGGTTCATGTCGACCGGTAGATTCACGGTCATTTTTACGTGGAATAGCATGATCTCTCCTCAGGCTTGATGAACGGAAGTGGATGTTTTGTCGCGACGGAAAAACGCCAGGCGTTCTTCATCCAGACTCAGGCCCAGGCCCGGTGTTTGCGGGACATGCAACTCGAAATCGCGATAAACCAGCGGCTCGCTGAGAATGTCTTCGGTCAGCAGCAAGGGACCGAACAGTTCGGTGTCCCAGGCCAGTTTGTTCAGGGTGATAAAGGCATGCGCCGAGGCCATCGTGCCGAGGCCGCCTTCCAGCATGGTGCCGCCGTACAGGGCGATGCCGGCTGCTTCGGCAATCGCGGCAGTGCGCAACACGGCGCGGGGGCCGCCGTTCTTGGCGATCTTCAAGGCAAACACCGACGCAGCCCCTTCGCGCGCCAGGTTAAAGGCGTCTTCCACGCATTCGATGGACTCGTCGGCCATGATCGGCGCCGGGCTCATCGCATTCAGACGCGCCATGCCGGCGCGGTTGTTGCGCGAGATCGGCTGTTCGATCAGGTCGATGCCGTTGGTGCCGAGGATCCGGCAAGCGCGCAACGCGACCGCTTCGTCCCAGGCCTGATTGACATCGACCCGCACGCTGGCGCGATCGCCCAGGGCTTTTTTGATCGCAATGACGTGGGCCAGGTCGCGGTTGGTTTCACCGGCACCGATTTTCAGCTTGAAGATCCGATGGCGGCGCAGGTCGAGCATTTTTTCCGCTTCGGCGATGTCTTTTTCGGTGTCGCCGCTGGCCAGGGTCCAGGCCACCGGCAAGGCATCACGGACACGCCCGCCCAGCAACTCGCTGACCGGCAGGCCGAGGCGCTTGCCCTGGGCGTCGAGCAGCGCGGTTTCGATCCCGGATTTGGCAAAGGTATTGCCGCGAATGCTGCGTTCCAGACGCAACATGGCGGCATTCACATTGCCGCTGTCCTGGCCGATCAGCAGGGGCGCAAAGTGTGTGTCAATGTTGGTCTTGATGCTGTCCGGGCTTTCGTTGCCATAGGCCAGGCCACCGATGGTGGTGGATTCACCGATCCCTTCAATGCCATCGGCGCAGCGCACACGGATGATCACCAGGGTCTGATTCTGCATAGTGTGCATCGCCAGCTTGTGCGGGCGGATGGTCGGCAGATCGACGATGATCGTCTCGATCGATTCAATGGCTGTTGCACGCATGTCGATACCCGTCAGGTTCTTAAAGTTCTGGAACCGATTCTCGTACGGCTTTTTTCGGGAAGCCAATATAGAATTGGTCTGACTTGATACCTTTAAGGTATGCAACCGACAAACACCCGGAGGCCCCATGGAACTGCGTCACCTGCGGTATTTTCAGGTGTTGGCTCAATCCCTGAATTTCACCCGCGCCGCCGAACTGCTGCACATCGCTCAACCGCCCCTGAGCCGGCAGATTCAGCAACTGGAAGATGAACTCGGGGTGCTTTTGCTGGAGCGTGGCCGGCCGCTGAAGCTGACGGAGGCCGGGCGGTTTTTCCATGAGCACTCCACCGCCCTGCTTGAACAACTGAACAAGGTCTGCGACAACACGCGGCGGATCGGCCTGGGGGAAAAGACCTGGCTGGGCATCGGCTTCGCGCCTTCGACCCTGTACGGTGTGCTGCCGGAACTGATCCGCCGTCTGCGCAGCGGCGAGCCTCTGGAGCTTGAGTTGGGGCTTTCGGAGATGACCACGCTGCAACAAGTGCAAGCACTCAAAGCCGGGCGTATTGATATCGGCTTCGGGCGAATTCGCATCGACGACCCGGCGATCATTCAAACGGTGCTCACCGAAGACCGGCTGGTCGCCGCCCTGCCCGCAGGCCATCCCCTGCTGGCCGGACCGGTCAGCCTTCGCCAACTGTCCAAAGAACCCTTTGTGCTGTACCCGGGCAATCCGCGCCCCAGCTATGCCGACCATGTGATTGCCCTGTTCGAGTCCTATGGCGTGAGCATTCACGTGGCGCAATGGACCAATGAACTGCAAACGGCAATCGGTCTGGTAGGGGCCGGGATCGGCGTCACGCTGGTGCCGGCCTCGGTGCAGCTGCTGCACCGCGACGACATTGGATTCACCCCGTTGCTGGAAGACAACGCCACCTCGCCGATCATTCTCAGTCGGCGCGTGGGCGATGTCTCACCGGGGTTGAATCATTGTTTGAAGGTGATCGAAGAACTGCAACCGCAGGCAAGGTTTTAATGGGAATTTTTGTCCCAGAACCAGTTCCAGAAACCCGGCAGTTCTACTGGCTGCGAACTGTCCTTGACGGTGCGCGCCATCGCCGCGCGCAGCACGGCGTCGTGATCGTCATAAAACGGTTTTTGCGCCAGTGGCACGCCGGTGGCCTTGGCGCTGTCGATCAGGATTTGCAGGTATTCCCGGGTGTGTCGGGCGGTGTAGCGATTGAGGTCGTGGAAGGTCACCACCACCGGAATCACCCCATCCACGGTCGGCAACTCACCCAGCGCGATGCGCTCACGCACTTCAGACATCGAGCGCAGCATATGAGACCGACGCCGGGGGCTGGCGTTGAAGCCCCAGATTTTGCCGTCATTGGCGCTTAAATCGGTTAGCAACACATGCATGCCGTGCTGCTGATAAGCGGCGAAGACGCGTTTGTCGTAGTTCCAGAATGGCGGACGAACCAGGGTCGGCGGCGCACCGGTGATGGCCGCGATGTCTGCACTGCCTTTGCTCAGCGCCTGTTCCAGTTCTTGCGGGCTCAGCGAGCGATGATTGGTGTGCCAGTGGGTAGCCGTGTGAAATCCCAGCACCTGTCCTTCTGCATGTTCGCGATGCATGAGCTCGCGCCCGATATCACTGTCGCCGGCCCTTGGCGCGCCGGTCTGCACGAAAAACACCGCTTTGATGTTCGGCTGCAGAGGATTGTCCTTCAGGCTGTCGAGCACGGTCGCGGTGGGGTTCCAGAAACTCGAAGCGCTGGGACCGTCGTCGTAGGTCAGCAGAAAACGAATCGGTGCCTGCGCCTGTAGACGTTGTTCCGTCTGCGGGGTCAGTTCGATGGGTGCGGCGATGCAGCCTGCCAGCCCGACGGCGATGGCGAGTGCGCAGAACACTTTGTACAACTGTTTCATGTTTTGCCTTGGATCAGACCGTGACGGTCAACTCATCAAATGGCAAAAATCCTTCGCCCGTTC
Source organism: Pseudomonas sp. P4_C8 (assembly GCF_056401975.1). Classification (NCBI taxonomy): domain Bacteria; kingdom Pseudomonadati; phylum Pseudomonadota; class Gammaproteobacteria; order Pseudomonadales; family Pseudomonadaceae; genus Pseudomonas; species Pseudomonas sp. P4_C8. The sequence goes on from NZ_JBFUIH010000078.1 coordinate 5,491, forward strand.
ATCCTTCGCCGGCCCGCCAGTTTCGCGGGCCGAGGTTGGATCAGGGTACACAGTGTTTGGTTCCGCCGCCCACCCTCCTCGCTTACTGCGCCAAGACACTCACTCGTGATCCGAAAGCTAAGCTGAACATTCCCGTCACAGCTTTCTACCGCAGGGTCAGCCGATGTGTGGACGACTGTCGCAGTACCGTGGCATTCACGATTTTGTCGCCGTGCTGAGCATTCCCGATGCGATGATCAATCACGTCGGGGATGAACCCCTGGCCCGCTACAACGCGGCACCCACTACCCAACTCGCCCTGTTGCACCTTGAGCCTGACGGGTTGCACGCCGATCCGGTGCGCTGGGGCTGGCGCCCGCACTGGGCGAAAGATCGCGCGGCGCCGATCAATGCGCGGGTGGAGAAAGTCGCTCATGGCCCGTTCTTCCGGGCGATCTGGCCGCACCGGGCGATTGCACCGATCGACAACTGGTTCGAATGGGTCGATGCCGGCGATTCGACGCGAGTGCCCTGGCTGATTCGCCGACGGGACGGCGCACCGAGTTACTGTGCAGCCATTGGCCAGTTTCCCGGTGCTGGCAACGAACCGCGCGGCGACGACGGTTTTGTCATCATCACGGCGGACAGCGCAGGCGGCATGCTAGACATTCATGACCGCAGGCCGGTGGTGTTGTCAGCGGAACTGGCGCGTGAATGGCTCGACCCGGCCACCCCAAAAGAACGCGCCGAACAGATAGTGCTTTTACAGGGTGAAACCAGCGAAATATTCGAGTGGTACAGGGTCGACAAAGCCGTCGGCAATGTCAGAAACCAGAGTAGCGCATTGATAAAAAAGCTTATTTGACGCAGAAATTGTGGACCGCTAAGCAATTTCTGCGATAACGCAAATTCTGTAGCAGCTTAACAATCGCCCAAAGAAAAGCCCCGCTTGATAGCGGGGCTCTCTGTATGCGTTACCCTCTCAGGGCTTTAATGGCATTTCTATATCACGCTCCGACAACTCTCGACTGTCGTCATGCTTCCAGGTCTGGGGCGGAGGGTTCTCACGTTCGATGTCTTCTTCCGTGGGTTCATCCATCTCTTCATCCGGGTCCGGACGTTTGGGATCATTGGCCATGCGCACCTCTCTTCCTGTGAAGGGACTTATTAAGCTTAGAACAAATTCGAGCGCTCGATTCAGAGCCACCAGCGCAGCAAGAAGAAAAAACCCATGCTCAACAGCATGCTGAGCAAGGTGTTGCGGGTGTAAAGCACCAGCCCCACCGCCACCAGCGAACTGATCAGGTAGGGGTTGTCCCACTGCAAGTTCAGCTGTTTGTCGGGCATGAACACAATCGGCCCGCAGATCGCGGTCAACATTCCCGGTACGGCGAAACCGAGGAATTGCCGGGCATTGCTGCTCAGGCGCACCGGCAACCGGGGTTCGAGAAACACGTAGCGGTTGAGAAATACCAGTACGCCCATTCCGATAATCACCGCCCACACCATCATGCTGCGCGCCCCCTGTAGAGTTTGTTGCAGATAAAGCCCGCGGTCATGCCCGCCAATCCGGACAGCACCAGCGCCGAACCCCATTGCCAGTAGCTGAACAACACCGAGCAGAACAGCGACACCGCGACACACACCACGGTGGGCACGCTGCGCACCACCGGCGTGATCAACGCGATGAAGGTGGCGGCGATGGAGAAGTCCAGCCCCAAATGCTCCAATCCCGGAATGCTGCTGCCCAGCACGATGCCTGCCAGGGTGAACAGGTTCCAGGCGATATAAAACGTCAGCCCGACCCCCAGCGCGTACCAGCGATTGAATTGCTGTTTATCGTGCTGACTGGTGAGGGCAAACAGTTCGTCGGTGAGCAAAAAGCCCAGCCCCACCCGCCAACGCCCCGGCAACGGCGAAATCACCGACCGCATGCTCATGCCATAAAGCAAATGCTGTGACGTCAGCAATACGGTAGTCAGCAAAATCGAAAAGATCCCGGCACCGCCCTTGAGCATGCCGATGGCGACCAACTGCGCGGCGCCGGCAAACACGATGCTCGACAGCCCCTGCCCTTGCAGCGGCGTGAGGTTGGCCTCAATGGCCATGGACCCGGCCAGCAAGCCCCATGGCGCGGTGGCCAGGGACAGCGGCATGATCGCCGCGGCGCCACGCAGAAAGGCACTGCGCGGCATGAGTAAATTAGACATAACGCCCTACAACCAGTGAAAGACCCGAGACTTTGCCAGCAGTCGCGCCGGAAGGCTTGAACAATCTTGCGCACCAGTGCTGAGAGCGTAGACAGCAAAGCTGTTCCATTCATCGGCTGGGCGCTTGATTCGCCTCGATAGTAGCAACATGATGGCGCTGCATTTTTCCTTGAGGCCAGGCCCTGCATGAGCTCAGTCGAACCCGATAGTGATGTCTATAAAACCCTGCTTGAGTCAACCAATGCAATTCCTTGGCGGATCGACTGGAACACCATGACGTTCAGCTACATAGGCCCGCAGATCGAAGCGCTGTTGGGCTGGAAGCAAGACAGTTGGGCGACGGTCAACGACTGGGTCGAGCGCATGCACCCGGACGATCGGGATTACGTGGTGGAGTTCTGCGTCTCGCAATCGCGCGCAGGGGTCGATCATGAGGCGGATTATCGGGCGCTGACTCAACAAGGCGACTACGTGTGGATTCGCGACGTGGTGCACGTGGTGCGCAAGGACGGTGAAGTGGAAGCGCTGGTGGGCTTCATGTTCGACATCAGCGAGCGCAAGAGAACCGAAGAGCATTTGAGCCGGCTGCAGAAGCAACTCGAAGAGTATTCCTTCCAGGACGGCCTCACCGGTATTGCCAACCGGCGCATGTTCGACACCGTGATGGAGCGCGAATGGGGCAATGCCCAGCGCACGGGCCTGCCGCTTTCGTTGCTGATCATGGACATCGACTATTTCAAGCAATTCAACGATCACTATGGACACATCAAAGGTGACGAATGCCTGCGTCAGGTGGCCCAGACGTTGTCGCTGGCAGCCAATCGACCGCGTGATTTCATTGCCCGGATCGGCGGCGAAGAATTCGTCTGGCTGCTCCCGGAAACCGATGCCGAGTCCGCACGGCTGGTGGCTCGCAAATGCCTGCACCTGATTCGCCAGCAACACATTCTTCATGAGTTTTCGCCGGCTTCGCCGCTATTGAGCGTGAGCCTGGGCGTCGGCACCACCGTCGCCCCGCTGCAAGCGACCGCACTGGAGTTCATCGAGCAAGTCGACAAGTTGCTCTATCGGGCCAAACACAACGGCCGGATGCGCGCCGAGTTTGCTGATTTTCGTTGAACTCCTGGAACCCATAGAGCCGCCGCCGACGCCCGAGTACCATGAAGTGATTCGCATGACAGGTCAGGGAGGCGACATGCTTTACCGGATCGCCGCCGACGGGCTGGTGCTGTTTCATCTGTTGTTCATTCTGTTCGTGCTGTTCGGCGGGCTGCTGGTGCTCAAATGGCGGTCGCTGATCTGGGCGCACCTGCCCGCCGCCGCGTGGGGCGTGACGGTTGAAGTCTTGCACCTGACCTGCCCGCTGACCCAGTGGGAAAATCTCATGCGCCAGGCGGCCGGGCAAAACGGCTACGGGGGCGGCTTTATCGAACACTACGTGTGGCCGGTCATTTACCCGGCTGGCCTGACGCCCGCGATTCAGTTGACGCTGGGCAGCGTAGTGCTGGCTATCAACGTGCTGGTCTATCTTCGGCTGATCAGGCTGTGGAAATTGCGCCGGGCCGCCTGAAACAAGCGCCGAGGATTGAGTCCATGTTGTCGATTGAAGACCTGAGTCTGCTCCAGGCCATCCGCGAGACCGGCAGCCTGTCGCGGGCCGCCGCTCACTTGGGCAAGGCGCCGTCGACCGTGTCCTACGCTGCGCGGCAACTGGAGGAGCGCTTCGACGCGTTGCTCTTCGATCGCCGTCGTTACCGCTTGCAGCTCACCCCGGCTGGCGAGTTGCTGGTGAACGAAGYGGCGCGGTTGATGCAGGACGTGTCCCGGCTGACCCAGCGAGTCCAGCAAGTGGCCAACGGCTGGGAAAGCCGGTTATGGATTGTCACCGACGAATTGCTTGAATTCGAAGCCTTGATACCAGTGATCCACGAATTCGACGCGCTGGAATCCGGCGTACCGCTGCGCATCACGCAGGAGGTGCTCAAAGGCGTTTGGGAAGCCCTGCGAGAAGGCCGTGCGGACTTGATCATCGGCGCCACCAACGAGCCGCCGGCGATCCCGACCCTGCGCTGGATGCAATTGGGGGAAATGGAGTGGGTGTTCGCAGTGTCTCCCAAACACCCACTGGCCAAGGCCAAAGAGCCTATTTCACGGGCGATGGTGGCGCAGCACCGAGCGATTGTCGTGGCCGATTCTTCAAGGGTCACGGAGGGCAGCACCTACGGCGTCTCTGGCGGCCAACCAGTGCTCGCGGTACCGACCATGCGCGCAAAAGTCCTGGCTCAATGCGATGGGCTGGGCGTCGGCTGGCTGCCCCGGCACCGGGTGGGCTCGTTATTGAAAAACGGCACCCTGGTCGAAAAACAGATGGCCGACCCGCGCGAACCGAACATTCTGTATGCCGGCTGGCGCGGCGATCATGACGGTCGTGCATTGGGCTGGTGGCTGGAAAAACTCAAGCAATCGTACCTCTGCACCCAACTGGTTCAGGGTAGCGACCGGTTTGTCTGAACTCAGTTGGCAGTGACACTCATGTTGCGCCCGCTGGTCTTGGCCACATACAGCGCCTTGTCCGCCGCACTGACCAAATCATCGGGTTGGTCCTGCGAGGCCGGGTTGTAGGCGCAAACACCGATACTGACCGTTACCCTGCCCTCCGGACTTTCGCAGTGCGCAATGTCCGCCCGCAGTACCGCGTGGCGGATGTTTTCGGCCACCAGAAAAGCGCCCGCATAGTCGGTGCCAGGCAGCACCACCGAGAACTCTTCGCCGCCATAACGCGCGGCAAGGTCGCCGGGGCGCTTGATGTTGTCCTTGATGATCGCGCTGATCCGGCGCAAACACTCATCGCCGGCCACATGACCATAACGATCATTGAAGCTCTTGAAGTGATCAACATCGATCATCAGCATGGCAAGGTCAGTCAGCGTGCGCCGTGCGCGGCCCATTTCCGCGAGGATAAACACGTCGAACTGACGCCGGTTGGACAGACCGGTCAACGCATCCTCAAGGGCCAGCAATTCAAGGCTACGATTGACCTCGATGAGTTTTTCCTGGCCATCGAGCAACACACGCTGGACGTGTTGTTGCTGCTTCATGACGTGAATGAGGCGGTAACCAAGCCCGCCCAGAAACAGCAGTAGCGAAACCACGATACCTGCGCTCAATGCCGTCTCTTTGCGCCAGCCGACCAGGACTTCCTCCTTGTCCAGCGCGGCAAAGATGATCAGCGGATACCCGCTGACCCGCCGAAACCCCACCACCCGTTCCACACCGTCCACATATGACTTGACGGTGGCCGTGCCGGAATCGCCTTTGGGCAACAGTTGAGTAAACAGCGGCGCCTTGGCCACGCTGATGCCAATGTCAGCCTCATTGAACGGCCGCCGCACAACAATGCTGGCATCATCGGCAAACAGGCTGATCACCCCGTTGCGGCCCATATCGATACTGTTGTAAAGCTCAAGGAAATGACTGAGATAGATCGTTGCCAGCGCCACACCGGCAAATCGACCATCCGGATGATTGATCCGGCGTGACACGGTCATGATCCATTCACCACTCGAACGACTTTTTATCGATTGACCGATATGCGGGCCGCGGTCGGGATGGTCACGATGAAAAATGAAATATTCACGGTCGGAATTGTTCGCGCCAGGTACCTCGGCGCCATTGGAGTTGGCGATCCAGCGCCCCGCTTCGTCAAAGACGAACAAGCCATGCAGTTGCTTCAGCTCGCTGCGTTCAGCGCTGAGCAACCGTTGCAATCTGGGCAGTTGTTGCGCACCGACACCATCGTTTTCAACGCGGTCCACGAGGGCAAACAGCAGCGTATCGGCCTGTTTTATCGACGCTTGCGTTTGCGACGCCAGGGTCTGCGCCAGGTTGGACATCGCCACTTCTTTGTCATGCAGATGGTACTGGCGCGAATTCCAGGCTTGCCAAATCACGATTGCCGTCATCGACAGGCACACAGCCACGAGCAGAACTACCGCGTAGCGGACCTTGAGCCTCGACGCACGCTGGCCGGTCTTCCACGAAGCGGTGGTACGGGCGCTTTCAGTTGGATCTTTAATGGACGAATGCCCCATAACGTTCCCTGATTCGTTATGACAGGGCAACTTTTCCTGTTCGCCCTTTGAATGCCGTTCCAGCAACAAGATAGGCGATTTGCTAGCTTCATGACGGGATTGTGTGGGGAATCCGCCCTAAAGTCTTACTTCGACGACTGTTTCACCGCCTCAAGCCAGGCCGGATCCAGACGGGTCTGATCGGTGTCGATGCCCAGCGCATCCATCCGCGCCTTGTGCTGATCCATCTCGCGGATCAATTGACTGTGGTCGCTGGAGTTGCCGTCCAGTTCGTGCATCTGGTTCAAGCCCAGGTGGTAAAAACGCAGCAGCTTCATGGCCACCGGATCACCCGTCTCAACCGCTGCGGTGACCTGATGCATGATGTTTGTGATGCTCATCAAGCTGCGCTTGAGCCGCCAGCCGTACACCGCGGGCGCCATCCATGGCTGGTTCCAGAACTTGCCGCGCATCAGCGCCACCATCAGCAACACCGCGATAAACACACCGCCGACGTTGAACCGCAGGTTGTCGCCGTCGGGCTCACCGAATAACGCCACCGCCGCCGTGGACAGCACCATCGCCAGCGCCAGGAAAATCAGGGCAATAATCACCGTACTGCGGCGCGTCTGTTGTCGATAGGCTTGGGCATTCTTCGGCTGGATTTCGAACATCGCGGCAGGGTTCCTTGGGGCATGAGCAAAAAAGAAGGCCAGGCATTATCGCCTCTGCGAGGGATTTAGCTATGCTGACGCTCCTTTTCATCTTTTCATCGTCAAACGGGGGACATGGCGGTACAGCGCAGTTCGTGCCATCTTCATCCATGGATACACTCTATTCGGATGCCATTCGCGCGGCTCGGTGAGTGACATCGTTTTAAGGATCATTGAATGACCCAACGACAAGTAATCAACGCCTCGGTCAGCCCTAAAGGCAGCCTGGAAACCCTTTCTCAACGCGAAGTCCAACAACTGAGCGAAGCCGGTTCCGGCAGCACCTACGACATCTTCCGCCAATGCGCCCTGGCGATCCTCAACACTGGCGCCCATGTCGACAACGCCAAAACCATCCTTGAAGCCTACAAAGATTTTGAAATCCGCATCCACCAGCAAGATCGCGGCGTACGCCTGGAACTGCTGAACGCACCGGCCGACGCCTTCGTCGACGGCGAAATGATCGCCAGCACGCGTGAGATGCTGTTCAGCGCCTTGCGTGACATCGTCTACACCGAAAACGAACTCGACAGCCAGCGCATCGACCTGAGTACCTCCCAAGGCATCAGCGACTACGTGTTCCACTTGCTGCGCAACGCCCGCACCCTGCGCCCCGGTGTCGAGCCGAAGATCGTGGTCTGCTGGGGCGGCCACTCGATCAACACCGAAGAATACAAATACACCAAGAAAGTCGGCCACGAACTGGGTCTGCGCAGCCTCGACATCTGCACCGGTTGCGGCCCCGGCGTGATGAAAGGCCCGATGAAAGGCGCGACCATCGCCCACGCCAAACAGCGTATCCACGGCGGGCGTTACCTCGGTTTGACCGAACCGGGCATCATCGCCGCCGAAGCGCCAAACCCGATCGTCAATGAGCTGGTGATCTTGCCGGACATCGAAAAACGTCTGGAAGCGTTCGTGCGCGTCGGCCACGGCATCATCATTTTCCCGGGCGGCGCGGGCACGGCCGAAGAGTTCCTGTACCTGCTCGGCATCCTGATGCACCCGGACAACCAAGGCCTGCCCTTCCCGGTCGTCCTCACCGGGCCAAAACATGCCGCCCCGTATCTGCAACAACTGGACGCGTTCGTCGGCGCCACGCTGGGCGATGCCGCGAAGAAACATTACGAGATCATCATCGACGATCCGGCTGAAGTCGCACGGCAGATGACTCAGGGGCTTAAAGCGGTCAAACAGTTCCGCCGCGAGCGCAATGACGCGTTCCACTTCAACTGGCTGCTGAAGATCGACGAAGGCTTCCAGCGCCCGTTCGACCCGACCCACGAAAACATGGCCAACCTGAAACTGAGCCAGGCCCTCCCCGCCCATGAACTGGCGGCCAACCTGCGGCGCGCGTTCTCCGGCATTGTCGCCGGCAACGTCAAGGACAAGGGCATCCGCCTGATCGAACAGCACGGGCCTTACCAGATCCGTGGTGATGCGGCGATCATGCATCCGCTGGATCAACTGCTCAAAGCCTTCGTCGCCCAACACCGGATGAAACTGCCCGGTGGCGCGGCATATGTGCCGTGTTATCAGGTTGTGGCGTAACCTCGACCTGACCAACACTGTATATCCCTGTGGGAGCGAGCCGGCTCCGGGCGGCGTTCCGACGATAGCGGTGTGTCATTCAACATTAATGTTGACTGGCATGGCCTCATCGCGAGCAGGCTCGCTCCCACATTAGTTGTCAGTGTGGTTAAAGGTGATCCGCGTCGATCACGGCTTTGGCAAACGCCTGTGGATCTTCCTGCGGCAGGTTATGGCCGATGCCGCCATTGATCAGTCGGTACTCATACTTGCCAGTAAAACGCTTGGCGTAATCCTCGGCCGCCGGGTGCGGTGCGCCGTTGGCGTCGCCTTCCATCGTAATGGTCGGCACCGTGATCGAAGGTGCCTTGGCCAGCCGCTGTTCCAACGCTTCGTATTGCGGCTCGCCCTGAACCATGCCCAACCGCCAGCGATAGTTGAAGATCGTGATAGCGACATGGTCCGGGTTGTCCAGGGCGGCCGCACTGCGATCATAGGTCGCGTCGTCAAAGGCCCATTTCGGGGACGCCAGCTGCCAGATCAACTTGGCGAAGTCGTGACGGTTTTTTTCGTAACCGGCCTGGCCGCGATCGGTCGCAAAATAGAACTGATACCACCACTGCAACTCGGCCTTGGGCGGTAACGGGTTCTTCCCCGCGGCCTGATTGCCGATCAAGTAGCCGCTCACCGACACCAGTGCCTTGACCCGCTCCGGCCACAGCGCCGAGACGATGTCCGCCGAACGCGCGCCCCAGTCGTAGCCGCCGAGCACAGCCTGTTTGATCTTCAACGCATCCATGAAGTCGATGACGTCACTGGCCAACGCGGCGGGTTGGCCGTTGCGCAGGGTCTTGTCAGACAGGAAATGCGTGTCGCCGTAACCCCGTGCATACGGAATCAACACCCGGTAACCCTTGGCCGCCAGCAGCGGCGCCACTTCACTGTAACTGTGAATGTCGTAGGGCCAACCATGCAGAAGAATCACCACGGGGCCATCGGCGGGCCCCACCTGCGCGTAAGCCACATTCAGCAAACCGGCCTTGACGTGCTTCAGCGGACCGAACGGGGTATACGAATCCGCACTGGCCACAGCCGGCTCTGCGGACGTGGTGGCGGCTTGCGCATTGACAGCGCCGAGGGCACCAAACTGCATCAGCGCGAAAGCGAGCATCGTCGGCGCCATAAAGCGCCGGCGTGATGCGGTTTTACGGCTCAACACATTCATCTTCATGGTGATGTCCCTACAAGTCATTTGTCGGAGGTTTTAGCGGTGGATGTGAGACAAGTCGCATTGCCTCGATGGAAGCCATTTAATCGCCCGCTAGTATCTGCCATGTGTCGTCAAAACAGAGTTATTAAGGCGTAAGGTGTCAAACAGAACGCCTGATACAGTGCGATACAAATCCCTGCACCGCCCCGTGATACGTACCGTGCGAAAAACAAGAGGGTTGAGCAATGGAGCATGTGAACCACATCCTGATCGTCGATGACGATCGCGAGATTCGCGAGCTGGTGGGCAATTACCTGAAGAAAAACGGCTTGCGCACAACTGTGGTTGCCGACGGCCGGCAGATGCGCCATTTTCTGGAAACCAATCAGGTGGACCTGATCGTGCTGGACCTGATGATGCCCGGTGATGACGGCCTGGTGCTGTGCCGTGAATTACGCGCAGGCAAACACAAAGCCACACCGATCCTGATGCTCACCGCCCGCAATGACGAAACCGATCGTATCCTCGGCCTGGAAATGGGTGCCGACGATTACCTGACCAAACCCTTCGCCGCCCGCGAACTGCTGGCGCGGATCAATGCGGTATTGCGCCGCACACGGATGCTGCCGCCAAACCTGCTGATCACCGAAACGGGTCGGCTGCTCGGCTTCGGACGCTGGCGCCTCGATACCACCGCTCGCCACTTGCTGGATGAAGACGGCACCATGGTCGCCCTCAGTGGCGCGGAATACCGCTTGCTGCGCGTGTTCCTCGATCACCCGCAACGCGTGCTCAGCCGTGACCAATTGCTCAACCTGACCCAGGGCCGCGATTCCGACCTGTTCGACCGTTCCATCGATTTGCTGGTAAGCCGATTGCGCCAGCGCCTGCTGGATGATTCACGCGAGCCGACCTACATCAAGACCGTGCGCAGTGAAGGCTACGTGTTCTCTTACCCTGTGGAATTGCTCGGCGCACCCCAATGAAGTGTTCCCTGTATTCGCCGAACACGCTGCTGTCCCGGTTATCGCTGTTTTTCCTGGTGAGCCTTATCGGTACTTTGGGGATAGCGCCATGACAAGATTTAAAATATGCCACCGACACGCTAATTAATGAGTATTTAATAGCAAATAGCAAATAGCAAATAGCAAATAGCAAATAGCAAATAGCAAATAGCAAATAGCAAATAGCAAATAGCAAATAGCAAATAGCAAATAGCAAATAGCAAATAGCAAATAGCAAATAGCAAATAGCAAATAGCAAATAGCAAATAGCAAATAGCAAATAGCAAATAGCA
>NZ_JBFUIH010000079.1:0-15264 GCF_056401975.1 Pseudomonas sp. P4_C8
ACCTCAAGGTGGTCGCAAGCATCCGCAGCAGGAATTCCTTCAGGTTGACACCCGTAACATCCTGTTCATCTGCGGTGGTGCGTTCTCYGGTCTGGAAAAGGTTATTCAAAACCGTTCCACCAAGGGCGGCATTGGTTTCAATGCGGAAGTGCGCAGCAAGGAAGAAGGCAAGAAAGTCGGTGAGTCCCTGCGTGAAGTCGAGCCTGACGATCTGGTCAAGTTCGGTCTGATCCCTGAATTCGTTGGTCGTCTGCCGGTACTTGCCACGCTGGACGAGCTTGATGAGGCTGCATTGATGCAGATTCTCACCGAGCCGAAAAATGCCCTGACCAAGCAGTATGCCAAGTTGTTCGAGATGGAAGGCGTGGACCTGGAATTCCGGGCCGACGCACTGAAGTCGGTCGCCAGACGTGCCCTGGAACGCAAGACCGGTGCCCGTGGACTGCGTTCGATTCTCGAAGGCGTGTTGCTCGACACTATGTATGAAATCCCCTCGCAGTCCGAGGTGAGTAAAGTAGTGATCGACGAAAGCGTTATAGAAGGCAAGTCCAAGCCACTGTATATCTACGAAAACAGTGAGCCTGCTGCCAAGGCCGCGCCAGACGCCTAAGCGTCACGCAGCTGGAACAAAGAAGGGGCCTTCGGGCCCCTTTGCTTTTACTGCCTTTTATCCCTGTCTTTGCGCTTGTTTTTTTTGAAGGCAGCCCCCATCTTGGTTTCAAGCTTACTTCCATCTGTTTACGGCCTTATGGCCGCCGTAGAGGCGAAATCATGAAGACAACCATCGAATTGCCTCTCCTGCCATTGCGTGATGTTGTGGTTTATCCGCACATGGTTATCCCGCTGTTCGTGGGGCGCGAGAAATCCATCGAAGCCCTCGAGGCTGCGATGACGGGCGACAAGCAGATCCTTCTGCTGGCTCAGAGAAACCCTGCTGACGACGATCCCGGTGAAGATGCACTTTATCGCGTAGGTACTATTGCGACCGTTCTGCAGCTGCTCAAGTTGCCTGACGGCACGGTCAAGGTTTTGGTCGAAGGCGAGCAGCGGGGCGCCGTGGAGCGCTTCAGCGAAGTGGACGGCCACTGCCGTGCCGAAGTCTCGTTGATTGACGAAGTCGACGCGCCTGAGCGCGAGTCAGAAGTGTTTGTGCGTAGCCTGCTGGCTCAGTTCGAACAATATGTGCAGTTGGGCAAGAAAGTCCCGGCTGAAGTCCTGTCGTCGCTCAACAGCATCGACGAGCCAGGCCGCCTGGTCGACACCATGGCCGCGCATATGGCCCTGAAAATCGAGCAGAAGCAGGAAATCCTCGAAATCATCGATTTGTCGGCCCGGGTCGAGCACGTTCTGGCGCTGCTGGATGCCGAGATCGATCTGCTGCAAGTTGAAAAACGCATTCGCGGTCGCGTCAAAAAACAAATGGAGCGCAGTCAGCGCGAGTACTACCTGAATGAGCAGATGAAGGCCATTCAGAAGGAGCTCGGCGACAGCGACGAAGGTCACAACGAAATCGAAGAGCTGAAAAAGCGCATCGATGCCGCCGGCCTGCCGAAAGATGCCTTGGCCAAAGCCCAGGGTGAATTGAACAAGCTTAAGCAAATGTCGCCAATGTCCGCGGAAGCGACCGTGGTGCGTTCGTACATCGACTGGCTGGTTCAGGTGCCTTGGAAGGCCCAGAGCAAGGTGCGTCTGGACCTTGCGCGCGCCGAAGATATTCTCGATGCAGACCACTATGGCCTGGAAGAAGTCAAAGAGCGGATCCTCGAATACCTCGCCGTGCAAAAACGTGTGAAGAAAATTCGTGGCCCGGTGTTGTGCCTGGTCGGTCCTCCGGGCGTGGGTAAAACCTCGCTGGCAGAGTCGATTGCTCACGCCACCAACCGCAAATTCGTGCGTATGGCCCTCGGTGGCGTACGTGACGAAGCTGAAATTCGTGGTCATCGCCGTACTTACATCGGTTCGATGCCAGGAAGATTGATTCAAAAGATGACAAAGGTGGGCGTCCGCAACCCACTGTTCCTGCTCGATGAAATCGACAAAATGGGCAGCGACATGCGTGGCGATCCGGCATCGGCGTTGCTGGAAGTGCTCGACCCTGAGCAAAACCACAACTTCAACGATCACTACCTTGAAGTCGATTACGACCTGTCCGATGTGATGTTCCTGTGCACCTCGAACTCCATGAACATCCCGCCGGCATTGCTGGACCGGATGGAAGTGATTCGCCTGCCGGGGTACACCGAAGACGAGAAAATCAACATCGCCGTCAAATACCTTTCGCCGAAGCAGATTACTGCCAATGGCTTGAAGAAAGGCGAGCTGGAATTCGACGCCGAAGCGATCCGCGACATCATCCGCTACTACACCCGTGAAGCTGGTGTGCGTGGGCTGGAACGCCAGATTGCCAAGGTGTGCCGCAAGGCGGTCAAAGAGCATGCAATGGAAAAACGCTTCTCGGTGAAAGTCACTGCCGAGATGCTTGAGCACTTTCTGGGCGTACGTAAATTCCGCTACGGCCTGGCCGAATCGCAGGATCAGATCGGTCAGGTGACCGGGCTGGCGTGGACGCAAGTGGGCGGCGAATTGCTGACTATCGAAGCCGCTGTCGTACCGGGTAAAGGCCAGTTGATCAAGACCGGTTCCCTGGGTGATGTGATGGTCGAATCGATAACCGCAGCACTGACCGTTGTCCGCAGCCGTGCGAAGAGTCTGGGGATCCCTCTGGACTTCCACGAGAAGCGCGACACGCATATCCATATGCCGGAAGGGGCGACCCCGAAAGACGGCCCTAGCGCCGGTGTAGGCATGTGCACGGCCCTGGTATCGGCATTGACCGGGATTCCGGTGCGTGCGGACGTTGCCATGACGGGTGAAATCACCTTGCGTGGTCAGGTGCTGGCGATTGGCGGCTTGAAAGAAAAACTGCTCGCGGCTCACCGTGGCGGGATCAAGACCGTGATCATTCCTGAAGAGAACGTACGCGATCTGAAGGAAATTCCGGACAACATCAAGCAAGATCTGCAGATTAAACCGGTTAAATGGATTGACGAAGTCCTGCAAATTGCGCTGCAATACGCGCCGGAACCCTTGCCTGACGTGGTTCCAGAGATCGTTGCTAAGGATGAAAAACGCGAGTCTGACTCTAAGGAAAGAATTAGCACGCATTAGTACGTATTTGCCTGGGGGGCTTCCTTGACAGCTTTTTAGAGCCCTTGTTATAAAGCGGCTCTTATAGTGTCTGTAGGCCATTCAGCACTCGTTTTTTGCTTTCACCAAAAAAACTTAGAATCATACTCAAATAGATAGTAAGGGGACTTAGAGTGAACAAGTCGGAACTGATTGATGCTATCGCTGCATCCGCTGATATCCCGAAAGCTGCTGCTGGCCGTGCGCTGGACGCTGTAATCGAATCCGTCACTGGCGCTCTCAAGGCTGGCGACTCTGTTGTTCTGGTTGGTTTCGGTACCTTCTCCGTGACTGATCGTCCAGCTCGCATTGGTCGTAACCCACAGACCGGTAAGACACTGGAAATCGCAGCAGCCAAAAAACCAGGTTTCAAAGCCGGTAAAGCACTGAAAGAAGCTGTCAACTAAGTTCGATTCAGGTTTTTGCCTATCCGGGTCAGGGTCATGCCTGACCTGGCAGCGGAGCGGTAGTCCAGTCGGCAAGTTGCCGGTCCGAGACACCGAGGGTCGCATGTTCGACCCTTCGATCCGCTCCGCCAGTTACGAGAAGGCGCATCCCCGGATGCGCCTTTCTTCTATCCGGATTCTACCCACGCTCCACGGTTGCCTAATTTTGAAGTTCAACCGTTTCTGGGGGACGCATGCTGCAGAATATCAGGGACAATTCACAAGGCTGGATTGCCAAGACCATTATCGGGGTCATCGTTGCACTGATGGCTTTGACCGGTTTCGACGCCATTTTCAAGGCCACTACGCACAGCAATGATGCGGCCAAGGTCAATGGTGAAGAAATCACCCAGAACGAGCTGAGCCAAGCGGTTGATATGCAACGCCGTCAACTCATGCAACAGCTGGGCAAAGATTTCGATGCTTCCTTGCTCGATGAAAAAATGCTGCGCGAATCGGCCCTTAAAGGCTTGATCGATCGCAAGTTGTTGCTGCAAGGCGCACAAAACTCGAAATTCGCTTTCTCTGAAGCCGCTCTGGACCAGGTGATCCTGCAGACGCCTGAATTCCAGGTCGACGGCAAGTTCAGCCCTGAGCGTTTCGATCAGGTGATCCGCCAACTCGGTTACAGCCGTATGCAGTTCCGCCAGATGCTGGCTCAGGAAATGCTGATTGGTCAGCTGCGCGCTGGCCTGGCCGGTAGCGGTTTCGTCACCGACGCTCAGGTGCTGGCCTTCGCCCGTCTGGAAAAGCAGACCCGCGATTTCGCTTCCCTGAATGTCAAGGTTGACCCGGCGTCTGTAAAGCTGACTGACGAAGAAGTCAAAGCCTACTACGACGAACACGCCAAGGAATTCATGACGCCGGATCAGGTGATCATCGATTACCTGGAATTGAAGAAGGCTTCCTTCTTCGATCAGGTCGCAGTCAAGGACGAAGACCTGCAAGCGGCGTATCAGAAAGAAATCGCGAACCTGTCTGAACAGCGTCGGGCTGCGCACATTCTGATCGAAGTGAACGACAAAATGACCGAGGCGCAAGCCAAGGCCAAGATCGAAGAAGTGCAGGCACGTCTGGCCAAAGGCGAGAAATTCGATGCGCTGGCCAAAGAGTTCTCCCAGGACCCGGGTTCTGCCAACAACGGCGGTGACCTCGGCTACGCAGGTCCTGGTGTCTACGACCCGGCCTTCGAAACAGCCCTGTATTCGCTGGCCAAGGATCAAGTCTCCGAGCCGGTTCGTACCGACTTCGGTTTCCACCTGATCAAGCTGTTGGGTGTGGAAGCACCTGAAGTGCCGACGTTTGCCAGCCTCAAAGACAAGCTGACCCGTGAGCTGAAAACCCAGCAGGTCGAGCAGCGTTTCGTCGAAGCGACCAAGCAACTGGAAGATGCCTCGTTCGAAGCATCCGATCTGGCCCAGCCGGCGCAAGACCTGAAACTTACCGTTCACACCTCCAAGCCATTCGGTCGTGAAGGCGGTGAGGGGATTGCGGCAAACCGTGCGGTGATTACTGCTGCGTTCAGTCCTGAAGTGCTGGATGAAGGTGCCAACAGCACCGCCATCGAACTCGATCCGGAAACCGTGATTGTGTTGCGCGCCAAGGAACACCTGAAACCAGCACAACTGCCGCTGGAAAGCGTAAACGTCGCCATCCGCACGCAATTGGCCAAGGAGCACGCCAGCTCTGCCGCCAAGACCAAGGCTGAACAGTTGATTGCCAGCCTGCGTGACGGTAAGACTCCGCTGGACACGGCAATTGATGGCCAGAGCTGGAAAGTGACCGAAGCGGCTACCCGAGCCCAGGAAGGGGTCGACCCAACCGTGCTGCAAGCGCTGTTCCGGATGCCCAAGCCAGCTGCCAAGGACAAACCGACCTTCAGCAACGTGACCCTGGCCGATGGTAGCCTGGTGATCGTGCGTTTGAACAACGTGAACGAAGCGGCCGCGCCGACCGAAGAAGAGAAGGCTCAATACCGTCGCTTCCTCGCCTCGCGCATTGGCCAACAAGACTTCGCGGCTTACCGCAAGCAGCTGGAAAGCGAAGCCGATATCAAGCGTTACTGATGCCTGATTGAGCGTGTCGCAACACAAAGACCCTGGCCGAAAGGCCGGGGTTTTTTGTGTCTGAAAGGAACACGAAACGGTTATCCGTCGCCGAAAGCGGGCGTGGAGCGACCTTTTCGCGTCAATGGCAGTCTTTACACTTGTAACTGTTTTAAGACACTAATCGATGCGCCGCTAAGCGTCGATCTGTTGCACAATATGCCCCGGACCGTTTTCCTCAGGATGTTCAATGTTTAAATCAATTCCCATGCGTCTCGTCGGGCTGGCACTGGTGCTCGCCGCTGCCGGCTGCTCGTCCAAGAAAGCCGCGATCTATGAGCATGAGAACTTCGCCGACTCCGGCACCTTTTCGCGCAACTACCCCGTGACCGATGCGAAGACTTGCGAAGCGGCACGCCGTGCCTTGCTCAGCCAGGGTTACATCATTACCAGCAGCGACCCCAAGCTGATCAGCGGGCACAAGAGTTTCCAGCAGACCGGCGAGACGCACATGGAGATCAGTTTCAGTGTGGTCTGTGCCGATGACGGCAGCGACGGGCACCACGCGACCATGTTTGCCAACGCCTTGCAGGACCGTTATGCGCTAAAGAAAACCAATAACTCGGCCAGTCTGGGTGTTGGTGTGTTGGGCTCGGTATCTATGCCGATCGGTTCGTCCGACGACTCGATGGTCAAGGTCGCCAGCGAAACCGTCTCGTCGGCCAAGTTCTACGAGCGTTTTTTTACCCTGGTCGAATTGTTCCTGCCACCGGAAGCGAAGAAAGCCGCACACATCGACGAGAAGCCGAAGACTGACCTGGGTGTGCCTGAAGCCAAGGCTGCTCCAGCATCGCTGGCACCTGCTTCCGCACCTGCGGCGGAGCCGACGCCAACCCCGGCTGCCGAACCTGCTCCCGCCCCAGTAGCCTCGGAACCGCTTGCACCGCCGGCTGAATCCGCGCCGATCACCCCTGTGCAAATCAGCGAACCGGCACCAACCTTAGAAGCGATCACACCGCCACCGCAGTCGGACTTGCCGCCGCCAAGCGAGCCAATTCCAGCCATGCCGGTTTCTGGTCAGTAATCGATTCCCGTCGGGGTCGGGTCAAACGACACCGATCCCGTAGGCGCTTTACGTTGATCTGCATCAGCCAGGCCCTAGTCCTACAGCCTCTATCGAAAAAAACCGGTGATAAATTCCTGACCGCCTGCTACGTTTTACTAAGTAGCCGTTGAGCGGTGCGCCTGTGTCATTTTTCTTTCACAGGGGCACTTTATGCTCGGGGCGTTGGTCATTTATTCAGGCATTTTTAAACGAGCGCTGGGGGATTCAAAAATGGACGATTATCAAGAAGAGCTGCTCGAGTATCAGGCATTTGAACTGGACCCGCTGGAACCCGCCGAAGACGCTACCGAGCTGTAAGCGTCAAGCGGATTGGCGATGACTGCGGCGAAACTCGCCGGGTGTCTGGCCATTCCAGCGTTTGAAGGCCCGTTGGAAGGCTTCAGCTGAGGCGAAACCCAGCAGGTAGGCGATTTCTCCGAACGCCAGTTCGGTATCGCGGATGTACGTCATGGCCAGGTCGCGACGTGTGTCGTTGAGAATCGCGCGAAATTGCGTGCCTTCTTCGACGAGTTTGCGACGCAAGGTCCAGGTGGGCAGCTTCAGGCGTGCCGCCACTTCCTCAAGGTCGGGTTCCCGGCCACCATTGAGTAATGGYCCCAGTAACTGAGTGATGCGTTCACGCAGACTACGGGTGCGTGTCAGTTGCTCCAGTTCCCGYTCRCASAGTTGCAGCAARTGCCKCCAGGTACTCGGGCAGTGCACCGGGTTGCGTTGGGCGAGGCTGGTCAGGCTCAGACGCAGTTGGTTGTGCTCGGCGCCAAACTGGATCGGGCAATCGCCCAGCAGGGCATACGCTTCGCGGTAATCCGGCGCCTCGAATTCAATCTCGATGCGCTCAGCGCGCAGCGGGGCAGCGCTTAGGCTGGACAATTGCTGCAACCATCCGGCGATGATCGAGTCCACCACAAAGCGGTTATAGGCGTTGTACGGGCTGATGGAGTAGAAGCGCAGCCACGCGCCCTGAGCGTCCTCATGAAAACTCGACTGCCCGCGATAGTTGGAGCCGTACAAGGCTTCGAAGCGAATCAGGCAACGCGCAGCTTCTCGAACCGTCGGCGCCTGGGCGGCCGTGACACCGGCCAGGCCGGCTTGGCTCAGACGACTGAGCTGGCCCATGCGCAAACCCAGTGCCGGGTCATCCGTCAATTGAATCGCCCCATGGCCTAGGCGCATGTAGCGCGGGATCGACAGCCGGGCACCGGGCTCTGCTAACCGGGCCGCATCCAGGCCGTATTGGTCGAGCAACGGTTGAGGGTCTACGCCGTGGCTGTGCACCGCATCGGCCAGGCTATGGACGAAACCCACCGACAAATCCCCGAGGCGCATCGGCACCGGTTTCATGGGTTACAGCCAAAGGTTCAGCAACCGCGCGCCACGGGCGTTGCCGTCGGCGAACTGTTGACCGTTGTTGCTGAGAAAACTTTGCCCGGCGCTGCCTTGATCCCAGAACTGGCCGCGCAGGAACACGCTCATCCCAGCGATGGCCTGGCTGCTCGGCGGTTGCGCAGTCAAGGTCAGGCGATGCCAGGCCTGGCCTTCACTCAATTCGCCGGGTTTGAGGCTGACGGATTTGGGTGTCGGCAATCCCCGGTAACCCCGCCACGGTTTATCCCAGGTGTCACGTCCGATGACGAACGCCGGAACAGCCACCAGTTGCACACCCTGATCGTCGAGCTTGCGGTAATTCTCCGGGTACCAACTGTCGCTGCCGATCAACACGCCCAAGCGTCCGGCTGGCGTATCGATGACGTTGAGTGCCTGTTGGTCATTGGCTTTGAAGGCGTCTTGCTCCTCGAACACCGGGTGCATCTGGCGTTGAGGCTGGCCAATCGGCAGGCCATCGCGACCAAAGATCACACTGCTGTTGTACAGCGCGCCGCGCCCGATTTTCAGCCTGCCGTCGATGACACTGGGCTCCGGCAATACGATGGTGCCCGCCACCAGCGTCACGTGAAATTCCTTCGCCAGCCCGCCGAACAGTGCCTGGTAATTCTTGGCCATGCCCTTGGCTTTCATCCGCAAATGGGCATCGTCGAGGCGGCTGCCGCCCTCGGCGCTGATCAGCGCGCGAACGAATTGCAAAGGATTGCTCGCTGCCAGCCAGTTCATAGCTTCCCTGATCGTCGTGGCCTGGTACAGCTCGTCTTTCTCGCCGCTGACCATCAGCCAAGTGCCGATATGTTCCGGCAACACGACGATGGTCTTGTCATTCAGCAGGCCCTGGTCCTGGGCCTTCTGCAAATAGGCCGCGAGTTTGCGATGCAAGCGCTCGGGGCTTTGATAGTCGGTCGGGAACAGCTCGGGCTGGATGCCCAGTAGATTGCCGCGATCAGCGGGTGTGCCTTGATCGATGGCCAGGTTGATGCGCAGGTCCGACAGGTAATGGCCCACGGGACGATCCGCGGCCCACATGGCGTAGGTTGTCAGGGCGGCAATGATCGCCATGGAAAAGGTCAGGTACAGAAGTTTGCGCATGGGGGAGCAGTCGACGGCCATATGCAGGCATGGCTTTGCATTGGGATTTGGGTCGAGGATAAAGCGAATCAAGGAGTTAGTGGTTGAATTTCTTTTTTTCCTGGTTTGTTTTTCCGCTTGAGGCTGATTTTTTTCCTCAGAAACGCAACTGCTACGGGTATTCGAGAACCTATTGGGCACATGCGTGGGGACGCGACTCGATGATGTTTCACAACATCAGACGCAACGTTTCGAATAACTGACGATCTTCTTTTTTGGCCGAGCGCGCGTGGCGCCGAATGACCTGCAACAGGCAGTCGGTGAAGCACAATGCCGGATTGCTGAGTGCACCATTGCGGCGTGTCACGATGCTCAACTGTCGCGGTTCGAACTGTTCAGCCAGCCCCAAGGAAACCACCCGACCGAGGAAGGGAGGGGCAATACTGACGATGGACGGCCCCCAAGTGCACATGTCGGCCCGTTCGACCATCATCTGCAAAATCGCCAGTGAGTGGGCACGAACGATGCGGTTTTCATTGATCTGCGCGTTATGTTGCCAGAACAACTCCTGCATGAGTCCATCGTGCCCATCCGGTGCATAGTTCAGCGTCCAGTTTTCCTCCAGCAGCTCATGGATCGATCGAGCATCTTGTCGGGGATGGCCCTGACGGACCAGCACCGACGTCTGGTAATCGAGTAGTGTTTCGCAGGCGAACTCTTGGGTTGATTGCGCCGGGTGAAGCTGGCCGATTGCAAAGTCCATGCTGCCATCGCGCAACAGCGGCTGGGCCACGGCCATCAGGCTTTCGAACAGCTCCAGGCGGATTTGCGGCATGCGCTCGCGAAACGCCAGGACTACCTCGGGCAAGAAAGTCAGGGCGATCCACGGCGTGATCCCGACACAGAGTCGGCCCTGAGCCTTGCCACGCATGTGATCGAGCTCGGTCTGTGCGTGCTCCAGTTGCTTGATCACCAGCCGGGCGTGGGTTAGCAGCACCTTTCCGTATTCGGTGAAGTTCAGGCCGCTGGCGGTTCGGGTGAACAGCGGTAGCTGTTGGCTGGTTTCCAGCTCGCGCAGCGCTTTGGTCACGGCGGCCTGGGAAATCTCCAGTGAACGAGCTGCCGCGCGAATGCTGCCGGTTTCGGCGCTGGCAATCAGCGCTTGTAATTGATGCAGTTTCATCTGCTCACCCTGGTGACAACTAATGGTTGTCATCATAACCAAACTGCATCTCCCCAGCCCAGAGCTTGTTCCCTAAGATCCACCCCATCAACCGCTCAGCTTTTGTCGAAGGGGAACAACAATGAATGCCGGCCATGTCCTGCCTGGTATTGCAGCGATGCAAGATGAAATGATCGCGTTGCGTCACAGCTTTCACGCGCATCCCGAACTGGGTTTTGAAGAGTTCGCCACCAGTGAGCGGGTTGCAGAGTGTTTGACCCGCTGGGGTTACCAGGTCAGCACTGGCATCGGCAAGACTGGCGTCGTCGGTACCCTGAAAAATGGCGAGGGCCGGTCCATCGGCCTGCGCGCCGACATGGATGCACTGCCGATTCAGGAGACCACCGGTTTACCCTACGCCAGCCGGATCGACGGAGTCATGCATGCCTGCGGCCATGACGGTCATACGGCCACCCTGTTGACGGCCGCCAGGCACCTGGCGCGGACCCGGGCGTTCAACGGTACGTTGCAACTGATTTTCCAACCGGCCGAAGAAGGACTGGGCGGCGCCAGGAAAATGCTGGAAGAAGGCCTGCTCGAACGGTTCCCCTGTGACGCGATCTTCGCCATGCATAACGTGCCGGGCTACCCCACCGGGCACCTGGGGTTTTACAGCGGACCGTTCATGGCGTCTGCCGACACGGTGACGATCAACATCATCGGTAACGGCGGCCATGGCGCGGTGCCACACAAAGCGGTGGATCCGGTGCTGGTCTGCTCGTCGATCGTGATCGCACTGCAAAGCATCGTCTCGCGCAACGTCAACCCGCAGGACGTGGCGATAATCACGGTGGGCTCCATTCATGCTGGAAGTGCCTCGAATGTCATCCCGTCCAGCGCACAGATGAGCCTGAGCGTGCGCGCATTGACCCCCGAGATTCGCCAGTTGCTCGAAGTCAGAATCACCGAGTTGGTCAACGGTCAGGCCGCCAGTTTCGGTGCTCGAGCCGAAATCGATTATCAGCGTTGTCATCCTGTGTTGATCAACCATCCCGAGTCCACCGCGTTTGCCCGAGAGGTCGCACGGGACTGGCTGGGCGAAGGGCAATTGATCGACAACCTGCGGCCCTTTACTGCGAGTGAAGACTTCGCCTTCATCCTGGAAAAATGCCCCGGCAGTTACTTGGTGATCGGCAATGGTGACGGCGAGAGTGGCTGTCTGCTGCACAACCCCGGCTACGACTTCAACGACGCCTGCCTGCCGATCGGTGCGAGCTACTGGGTCAAGTTGGTCGAGGGTTATCTGAGTTGAGACGCCGTATTGTCGAGCGTCAGTCGATACAAAAAAACGTCTGCGGTCTGGAGAGGAAGAATAAAAATGAACAAGATGATTGCGGCTGTTTCACTGCTTTGCTTGACGGCATCCAGCCTGGCCGGCGCGGCCGACTGGTCTGGCAAAGTATTGAAGCTGGGAGTCGACCCCACGTACCCGCCCCTGGAATACAAAAACCAGGACGGCACCCTGACCGGCTTTGGAGTCGACATCGCCGAAGCGCTTTGTGCCGAGCTCAAAGCCCGTTGCATTTGGGTTGAAAGCAGCTGGGACGGGATGATCCCGGCGCTGCTGGCGCGCAAGTTCGATGCGGTGGCGTCGTCGATGACCGTGACGCCCAAGCGTCTGGAGCAGATTGCGTTTACCAACAAGGTCTCCAATGCGCCGGCACGGCTGGTGGTCAAGCGTGGATCGGGCCTGGTGCCAACCCTCGAATCGCTCGAGGGCAAACGCATTGGCGTAGAGCAGGGCTCGACCCAGGAAGCGTATGCCAAAGCCGTCTGGGGTTCGAAAGGTGTGGACGTTCTGTCCTATCAGAATCAGGACCAGGTGTACGCCGATCTGGTGGTGGGGCGACTCGATGCCTCGCTGCAGGGCGCCATTCAGGCCAGTCACGGCTTCCTCGGCACGGCGGCAGGCAAGGATTATGAGTTTGCCGGCGCGACTCTGGATGATCCAGGATTTTTCGGCGTCGGTGACGGCATCGGCTTGCGCAAGAGCGATGTCGAGTTGCGCGAGGATTTGAACAAGGCGCTGGCGACCATTCTGGCCAACGGCACGTATGCACGGATCAACAATAAATATTTCGATTTCGACGTCTACGGCGCTAAGTAACGCCCCCCTCGCGACCTTGTACAGGGCGGTCGACCAGGCTGCTCTGCTTCAGCATCCCCTTCACCTCAACCTAATAAGAACAAGGAGAGTGAAATGCTTCTGGAAGGCTTTGGCCCGCAAATCCTGCTGGGCACCCTGGCCACAATCAAACTGGCACTGTGGTCGTTGTTGATCGCCGTTCTGGCAGGACTGCTCGGCGCGAGTTCCAAGTTGTCCTCCAACCGTTTGTTGCGGTCGCTGGCCACCGGTTACACGACGGTGATCCGCAGCATGCCTGACCTGGTGATCATGTTGCTGCTGTTCTTCAGTCTGCAGATGCTGCTCAACCGGATGACCGATTGGCTGGGTGTCAGTCAGATTGACATTGACCCGTTTCTGGCCGGTGTTGTGACCCTGGCCTTCATTTACGGGGCTTACTTCACCGAGACATTTCGTGGTGCCTTCCAGGCCGTTCCGGCTGGTCAGCTTGAAGCGGCGCGGGCTTACGGTATGACTCGCGGGCAGACCTTTCGCAAGGTGCTGTTCCCGCAAATGCTGCGTCATGCGTTGCCGGGCATTGGCAACAACTGGCAGGTCTTGATCAAGTCCACGGCATTGGTCTCGATCATCGGCCTGACCGATGTGGTCAAGGCCACCCAGGACGCGGGCAAGGGCTCGATGCAGTTCTTTTATTTCACGCTGGTGGGTGGCCTGATCTACCTGGCCATTACCACGGTGTCCAACGGGGTGTTGAGGTGGCTTGAGCACCGTTACTCGGTGGGTGTCAGGAAGGCTTCTCTATGACCGGTATTTTCGAAGACTACTGGCAGGCTTACCTGTGGAGTGACGGGCCACACTTTTCCGGGTTGGCGGTGACCTTGTGGCTGCTGATTCTGGCGGTGGTGAGTGGTTTCTTGCTCGCGGTGCCGTTGTCGATTGCCCGAGTCAGCCGTAATCCGCTGCTGCGCTTGCCGGTCTGGTGTTACACCTATGTTTTTCGCGGCACCCCGTTGTACATCCAGCTGCTGTTCTTCTACACCGGGGTGTACAGCCTGCACGTGGTTCGGTCCCAGGACTTTCTCAACGCGTTTTTCCGCGACGGCTTCAACTGCACGGTGTTGGCGTTCGGGCTCAATACCTGTGCCTACATGACCGAGATTTTTGCTGGCTCGATCAGGGCGACGCCCTACGGCGAAATCGAGGCCGCCCGCGCCTATGGGATGAGTCGATTCACCCTCTATCGCCGAATCGTCCTGCCGTCAGCGTTGCGCCGGGCCCTGCCATTCTTCAGCAATGAAGTGATTCTGATGCTGCATTCCACATCGGTGGCGTTTACCGCCACGGTGCCCGATTTGCTGAAGATTGCCCGGGACGTCAACTCGGCGACCTACGCCTCGTTCACCGCGTTCGGCATTGCCGGAGTGCTGTATGCCGCCAGCGCGTTTTTTCCTGATCTGGCTGTTTCGGCGCGGCGAACTGCGTTGGCTGGCCTACCTCAATCCCCGTACGCACTGACCCCATCGGACTTGCTCGCATGTATAAATTGATCGTTGAAGATGTCCATAAAAACTACGGCAACCATGAAGTTCTGAAGGGTGTTTCGCTCAAGGCCAGGGCGGGTGATGTGATCAGCATCATCGGCTCCTCCGGGTCCGGGAAAAGTACTTTTTTGCGTTGTATCAATCATCTGGAACAGCCTTCGGCGGGGCGGATCATCGTCAATTCGCAGGAGCTGCTGACCCGCAAGAACTCAAGGGGCGATTTGTGTGCGCTCGATCCCCGGCAGTTGCAACTCGTGCGCAGCCAGTTGTCGATGGTGTTTCAGCATTTCAATCTGTGGAGCCACATGACGGTGCTGGAAAACCTCATCGAGTGCCCGATGAGTGTGCTGGGTATCGCTCGGCCGCAAGCATTGGAGCGGGCGCGTCATTACCTCGCGAAGGTCGGTCTGCCAGCAAAGGTCGAGGACCAGTATCCGGTCCACCTGTCCGGCGGCCAGCAGCAGCGCGTAGCAATCGCCCGCGCTCTGGCGATGGAGCCCCAGGTGATGTTGTTCGATGAACCGACCTCCGCCCTGGATCCCGAACTGGTGGGCGAGGTGCTCAAAGTCATGCAGCAGCTTGCCGAAGAGGGCAGGACTATGGTGGTCGTTACCCATGAAATGGCTTTTGCCAGGCAGGTATCGAACCACGTTATGTTTCTGCACCAAGGCCAGGTGGAGGAACAGGGGGCTCCGGGCACGGTGCTGCAACAGCCCCGTAGCGAGCGTTTGCAGCAGTTTTTGGCGGGGAGTCTGAAGTAATTGGGTCAGAAGCTGGTGAAGTCTGCAGCCTTCGGTCGATACAGCGGATCGGATGCATTCTAGTGATCCAAGATTAGGCGTCTTGGTAAGGAAAAGAATTTTTAGACGGGGGTTGACCACGTATTTTAATGCTGTACTATTCGCCTCCCGCTAACGAGCAGTTTGATTTTGCTCTTGGCTTAAGTAGTTGATTTTGTTAATGAAATCATAAACTTTTAAGGTTGCAATTTGAGGAGTGTGCTGTAGAATGCGCGCCTCGGTTGAGACGAAAGATCTTAACCAACCGCTCTTTAACAACTGAATCAAGCAATTCGTGTGGGTGCTTGTGGGGTCAGACTGATAGTCAACAAGATTATCAGCATCACAAGTTACTCCGCGAGAAATCAAAGATGTAACC
>NZ_JBFUIH010000080.1:0-14205 GCF_056401975.1 Pseudomonas sp. P4_C8
TCTTCAGGTCGCGCATGAAGGCTTGCAGGCCTTCGGTCACGTCCTTGACGTAGGTCGCGGTGATCGAGCGGTCCACCGCCCACTTGTGCGCGTAGAGGATGGCGTCCATGACGATGTCCAGCGTGCGCACGCGGGTGACGAACTTCCATTTCGCATCGCTGGACAGCGTGCGGTTGCCCCACAATCGGTAGCCGTCATCGCGAATGATCGTGGTGATGTTGGCGTTGTTCAGCAGGTTGGCCCGGCAGGACGCATCGCCGTCGAGAAACTCGATCGGGCGCGTGGTGCCGGTGATGCCGACAAATTCCTTGTTCGACGGCGAGGCCCAGAAACCGTAGGTGGCATCGGTCCAGGCAAACAGGCCAGCGGTCCAGGCCGAGGCCGGTGCGTTGACCGTGGCACTGGTTCCGGTGTCCCAGAACTGCACACCCGGATCGACCATGTAGGCGTGTTTGCTGCCGAAGTTGCCGGCATAGGCGATCGCGGCCTCGTCGGTGGTGTTCGGCCCGTCGATGATGGCCATGGCCCGCATCTTGTCGCCCAGTGCCACCAGCTCGGTGGCCACCGCCAGCGTCGCCGAGTACCCCGGGGTCACCAACAACCGTGGCTGGGCGTTGAACTTGCTTTTGCCGTTGAGCAACGCCTGCATGCCGGTCCGGGTGCCGTCGGCCCAAACCCCGCCGATGATCGCCGACAACTGTTCGGCCGGATCCGTCAGCAACGGCACACCGACGGCGACAATCACCGCTTTGGATCGCTTGAAAATCGCCTTGCAGTCCTGGGTGATCGCCGCGTCCGGCCCCCAGGCGGCGACCGCTTCGCTTTCGCGGGTGATCAGCAGCAGTTCGTTGGCGGCAGCCGTGGCCGGCGGCCCCACGGTGAAGGTGTTGCACAGGCCGATGATCGATGCGGACGGGGTGGCGATGTGGCGTGCCCCGGTGTCCACCAGGGTCACGGTGACGCCGTGAAAAAAACTCATAGAGTGATGCTCCAGAAACGAAAAAGCCCCGCATAAGCGAGGCTGTGAGTGACGTGACGCGTAACGGAAAAGAAAACGCCCCGGCAATGCGGGGCGTCAGGGGGTCTGCTGATCCGGTTTATCCGGCCACTCCATCGTCCGGGGCCAACCCACTTGCTGCGGCACTTCACTCAGCTCGATGCGGTAGAACTTCCAGGCACTCAAGTCCTCGACCTGCTCGGCAGTGGCCACGCCCAGATCGACCGCATCCTGCAGCGGCGCTACAACCAGGCCGGCTTCGTGCATCAGCCGTTGCTGCTGAGCCTTTGCCGCAGGCAACAACGCCGCGTCCGATGGCGGCTCATACGCAGCGATCTCGCCATACTCACCGGCTACCACACGCGCGTAGATCTCCGGGCCGTAACTGGTCGAGTCGTCGGGTGTGGCCGTGAAGGGAATAGCGCCCAGCTCTTTGGTGACCAGCACCAGGTTGATGGCCGTGTGTGCCACATCAGCCCATTGCGGGGTCAACACATTGGTGTAGTTCATCATGCAATCCTCTTGCAAACGGTCGTTGAATAGGAAGCGCCGTCGCCACTATTCGCCGAGGCCCCCTGCAACACCCAAGTACCGGCGGGAGCGCCATAGTTCATCCCCGCAGTATTCGCCCAGCCCAGAGAGCCACCTGCCAAAATAGTCCCCGGCCCCATCGCGACGCCACCGCCTCCGACGACAACAAACAGTCCATAGGTGCCCACTTCGCCCGCGCCAAAACCGGCAATGGCACCGCGCACTTTTTCTGCACCAATGGCGTCAGTCCACATCGCGCCCATATCAGAAGCGTCGACAGTCACGTTGATCGCATTTAAAGCCGTCCAACCCAGCTTTATCACGTTCGTTAGCTGTCCAGCTCCCGTGCCCTGTTGAACGGGGGTAAAGCCTAACGAAGGCTGATACGCGGCGGGATCAAAATTGCTTTCGGTCCAGAGCCTCCCGAAATCCTGCGCATCAACCTGTATTTTTATTTCGCCCGAGGCGTTTTCATAGCCAATGTAGATTTTATTGGGGTCCTGACCCGCCCCCCCGCCTTGCTGCACGGGAGTGAAACCCAGTGCCGCCTGGTACGCAGCAGGGTCAAAGTTACTAGTGTCCCAACTCGTTACCCACGCACTGAATACGAAACCATCTAGGGTCTGAACACCGCCACGGGTATAAGTTGTGCCGCTGCTATAGCCGATGATTTGTTGCCAGAGGGTGTCTTGACTGACCGCTACCAGCATGGGGGAAAACTCACCACCAGCTGGAATGTTCAGACCACTGTTCACCCGGTAAATACCCGCGGCGGTGATTGTGTTTAGATCGGTGCCTTCGGGAAGGACAATCCCTCCCTGGCCCCAGCCATATGCCCCCGCGAGCAATACACGGCCAGGGGTGTCATCTTGGGGAGAGGTTTGTTTAACCAGATTGCTGGTATCCCAATTGTGATGCCACTCCGTCCAGGTGCCTGTTGCAAAGTCTTCAATACGATAGCGATAGCACATCGCATTGTCCTTCGCGTGAACCTCCTGGTACGCCAAATTTCCAAAAGACCGCTCCATATGGGTGACGAAGCCATGGGTGCTGCCGTTGGGGAAATCGGGCCTATTCAAAAAGTCAGCGGCGTACGTGTAAGTCCCGCCGACCTGAGCGGCGTTGAAGTCTTTAGCAGGTAACTCGGGCGCCCTGGCACCGACGCCAAACGCGCCGGTGAGCAGCACACGACCCGCCGTGGTATCTGTGCTGTTCGCTTGTTTGACGAGAGTCTTGCTGTCCCACTGCTGCAACCACTCGCCCCACACGTCGCTGCCGTCATCGGTGCGAATGAACAGCGCTGAGTTCAAAACCGCAAACTGCGTCCGCTGACCCGATGTCTCTACCTGCCAACCAACGGCGTCATAGCCCGTACCAGGCACTGCACCGACCGCAGCGTCCGTAAACCCAAAAAACTGCGTGCCTTGCAAGGCATCGAGATCCCCAACCATCGGCCCTTGGACGCCCAAGCCGAAGGCCCCGACTTCCATGAGCCTTTGCGGCGTCGTGTCGGTTGGACTCGATTGCGCATCATGGGTCGCGGCTGATCCCAGCCCGAGGTTGTCGCGCGCCTCGACCACATCCGTCAGATCGGCAAGGTTTTCCGCTTTGTCCAGGGCATCGGTGATGCCGTAGCCGTCCAGGGTCGTCGGGTTGGTACCGGCGATCACCCGCCCGAGGGCATCGACGGTGACACTGCGAAACGTGCCAACGCCCGACCCGTTGCCACCCGCGATCATTTCRAACTGCAAGCCGGTRGTGCCSAGSGTRATCGGCGCGTCGGTGACCARYTGCCAGAGGCTGTCGCCGTTRGTCGTRCCCTGCTCGACGTGGATAAACAACCCCGGTGTCACTTCCARGCTGTTGTCGGCATCGGCGGCCCGCGTCCAGCCTTCGGCRCTGACGACATASAGRCCGTTGTCCTGRGCYTSKGYCTGGGCRGTCACCAGCACGCGGTCACCGACGACCACGGCCACGTCATCRATGGTCTGCACGTTGTTCAGGGTGATGGCAGCCGTGGCCGCGACCCGTGCTGACTGTTTGTGATCCAGYTTGGCCAGCGCTTCGCTGATCGCGAGATCGACGTATTCACGGGTGGCCAGCACCACCGCCGGGTCGATCTTCAGCACGATGTTTGCCGAGCTGCTGACGATGAAGTTCATCCGCACCACTTGGGTCTTACCCGTGCCTTGGGCCAACAACGGTTTATAGCTCGGCGCACAGTTGGCCACCGCCACCAGATCACCGTCGACGTCGTACAGGCCCATCTCGCGAATCCACTCACCGCCGACTTCCGGCGGAATGATCTGTTCGGTGATCACGGTATTGGGATTGGCCGGATCGACGCGGATCTGGTTGATCGGCGCCCGGCGCCACTCGTTGATCAACTGGGTTTGCAGGCGATCAGGAATCGGGTCGGTGCCGTTGGCATCGCCCAGGCCCATCTCGGTGAACATCCAGTCCAGGCCCAAGGCGATGGCATTGGCGTGCTTGGCTTCACCGACCGCCGTGAGAATGGCAAAAAACTGACTGGTCTTATCAATCATAGGGATAAACGTCCAAAGTATCGGTTTCATCGACGCAGAGCGCCGGGCCAAAAGTGCCGGTCACGTCGATGTCTTGCGGGACCGGCGGGTACACGTCGATCTCTTCGCCCTCTTCAACGCACACGGCAATGCCCAGCACCCCCTCGGTCTGCAGACTGAGCGCCAGGTTGGTCATGTGCCGGCTGACCGGGCGGGCGTCGTCGATCAACCACGCCAGCTCCTCGTGCAGTTCTTCGGTGATGCCCGAGTCATTCAGCCCCACCTCCAGGGCGAAGGTGCCCGGCACGCCCTCCGGCACGGTGTTGAACCACTCCACGACATCGATCAGGTAGCCCAAGGGCTCGACCACTCGGCGCAACGCACCGATGGTGCCTTTGCGTGCATGCACGTCGTACGCCGAACGGATCGCCGTGCGCTTGGCCTCCTGGGTCCAGTTGTTGTTCCAGCGGTCCACCGACCAGGCCGAGGCCAGGTACGGCAACAAGTGTTCGGGGCAGGTGTCGGCGTTGTACAAACTGCGCAGCGGGATCAGCGTGTTTTCATAGTTGGCCGCTTCCACGGCCAGCTCCAGCGGCGTGCTGTTGAGCGGTAACTGAGTGCTCATATCAGGCCCCCAGCGTTACGCTGTAGCCCGTGCAATACGCCGCCTCGGCCTTACTCGGTTTGAGGTCGGTCCAGCCCAGCAACTCAACCCGGGCGATGCCCGGAATGTGCAATTGCGCATCGATCCCCGAGCGCGCCACTTCCAGCCCCAGGCGGCGGCGTGGGTTGATCCACTCGCTCAGGCGTTTCTCGCTTTCCGCCAGATAGGCTTCGTTTTCCGGACCGGGTGCCTGCGGGTACAGCACCGCTTCAATGTGGTAGTCGATGACCACAGCGCTCTGCACCGTGAGGCGGTCGGCCACCGGCCGCACCTCCTCGTCATTCAGGTGCAACCGGACCTCCTCGAGCAGCTCGGGCGAGGCGGCGCCACTGCCTTCCAGGCTGAGCACGGTGACCACTACCACGGCCGGCGACGGACTTTCCGCCGTGGCGTCGGCGACCAGACCCGAGGCGTTGCGTGCATGCAGGATGTAGCTGTTACGCGGCCCCGCCGTGGTCAACCCCTCATACGAGAGCTGCACCCGCTCGCGCAGGGCATCGTCTTCTTCGAGCACCTGCGGCGTCGGCGGCACCGTGCTTGGATCTCCCGCCTGAATCACCAGGCGCTGCAGGTTGACGTTGGCGGCCAGATGATCGAGGTCGGCACGCTCGGCATGGGCCAACAGCAAGGCCTTGCCGGCGTCGTTGACCCGCGCCCGGTTCTGCAAGGCGCCATAGGCGGCCTGTTCGATCAGCTTGAGCACCGGGTCGCTCTCCAGCTCGGCGCTCCAGTTGTCGCCCATGCTCAGGCGGAAGGCTTCCAGTTTCTCCTGGTAGACGACCTCGAAGTCGAGGTCCTCCAGCACTTGCGGCGGCGGCAGGGCCGCCAGTTCCATGGTCATGCGGACACCTCCAAGGTCACGTCGCTGCCCAGGTACTGCCCGGTCAGCTCAAAGGTGATGCGCCCGTCGAGGATGGCCACGGCGCGCACCCGGCCCAGTTTCAGACGTGGCTCCCAACGCCCCAGCGTGCTGGCCACTTCCGCCTGCACGGCACTTTTCCAGCCGTCATTCACCGGCAGGTCGACAAAGCGCCGCAGCTTGCTGCCGTACTCCGGGCGCATGCGCCGGCTGCCCAAGGGCGTGGACAAGATGTCCTCGATGGACTGGCGCAGGTGATCGAGGCCGGAAATGAGTTGGCCGGTGTGGCGGTCCAGTCCGATCATCCCGATCATGGGATCAGCCCTCGACCGCGACAAAATCCTTGCGGCCCTGCAAATACTCGATCGCGACCGTGTCATCTGAGGCCACCGCGACCTGGCCCTTTTCGACTTTCAAAGTGCGCTCGGCCTCCAGCAGAATCAGCACCCGCGAGGTGTACAGCGTGTCGCGGAAGAAGCTCAGCGTGGCCGGTGCGGGCGCGTCAGTGTCGGTCGGGACTGCCTTGGTCTTACTCGTCATGCTTTTTCTCCAGACATGAAAAAGCCCGCGCGCGGCGGGCCAAAGTGAATGTTCACTCAATGCGAGTGGTTGCTGCTGTTGCCGCCGGCATCCATGATCGTGCCGGCGCCGCTGATGTCGCCGGATACGCTCAGCGCACCGTCGATGCTCACCTCACCCACCAGGGTGATCTGGCTGGCGATCACCCGGACCTGATCCGGTGTCACCTCGAACAACGCCCCGCCGACACTGATCGTCGCGCGGGTGCCGTTGGGCAGGTCAATGCTGTAGCTGCCGGCTTCCCAGTCGTAGACCAGTGAACCGCCATCATCGAAGTACCACGCCTCGACGTGATCGCGGTTGTCCGGCGGGGCCCCGGCGCTGCCATACAGCCCCGGGATAAAGGTGCCCATGGCCGGATCCCCGCTCGGGCTGAATAGCGCGCCCTGCTCATTCAGGCTCGGCGCGCGCCAATGGCGAGCCTTGCCCGCCGCCAGGCTGTGCCAACGCACCCAGGCACTGACCCAGGTACCGGCCTTGACCCGCACCCGGCCGGCACTTAGATCGACGCCGACCACCACGCAGGGCATCAGCATGGCGGCAATCATCCGGTCGTGTTCGGCGCTGGCGTATCCCATGCCAGATCCTCCGGCTGAAAGTAGTGGTCTTCGTTGCCGATACCGGTGCAGCCATCGACGTTCAGGTACAGCGTGCCAGGAGGCTCGACCGGCCAAAGCCACTCGACTTCACCGAGGTAGATCTGCTGGGTCCACTCCACCATCCATACGGTGTAACCATCCAGCTCCGGCTTGGTCCAGTCCTGGCGCGAGGCCACAAACTGCGCTTGCTCGACGTTGTCCAGTCCCCAGGTCTGCCCCCGTAGGAGGATCGCTATTTGCGCCGCCAATTGGGCACCCAGTTGCTGATGGCGGGCTAACTCGGGCGCGACAATGACCCGCGCCTCAAAGCGCTGGACCAGTACCGTTTCACCGGTACCGATGTCCTGTCCGGGCTCAAACTCAACCGGCTCCAGAAACACCGCCGGCAGCGCCACCCGGTCCTGAATGTCCGGACAGGTCGCGACAAATCGCACTGTCGGCAGCGCTTGGCGGAGGTGTTCCTCGATGGCGGCGTACAACGCATCCAGCGAAAAGGCAGGATCAGACACGGACGCTCCCCTTCAGGTATTTATGCAGTTCAAAGTTCATCTCCTGTTTGAACACGACCAGCAGGCGCTCATCAGCTTTGTTGGCCCAGGTGTAAAAAGGCTCTTCGGCGTCTTCGAGCGAAACCTTGGCCTTGGCCAGTGGAAAACGATTGTCGTTTTCCGCGATCCAGCCCGAACTCGTGCCTCCACCCGCGGACGCGGTGCTGCCGGGATAGTCATCCGGGTTGAAATGTTTGCTGGAGGTACGAATCCAGATATCCGCCTTGTTGCCATACACACGTTTATAAAACGCGCCCTGATAACGCCGCCCCGCCACCGAAACACCAGCCTTGCCCTGGCGGGGATTCCCTATCCGGCTGGCCTCCATCGGGTTGGTACCGAACCAGAGTTTGCCCAACTGGCCTGGGCCTTTGATGGGATAACTGCGTAAGCGCTGACGCACGGCCCGCACGGCAATCCGCTCCTGTTTGCTGACATCGCGCGCCATGTGCGTGGCCAGCCAGCCCAACGTCTTGTTGATCGCCCGCCGTTGCGCCGCGACCACGGCCTTGGGCATCACCTTGGCCAGCTGTTCAAAAGCCTGCACATCGTCAGCAGAAAGCTGCAGAGAAACCGGCACGGCACTCATGCTTTTAACCTCAGCGACAAGGCCACCAGACCATCACCCGCTGGTTCCAGGTGAGTCAGGGTGTACTCGCCACCACCGTCCAGGACGGGCAATTCGATCAGCACCGTCTGCGTTTTTTCCACGCCCGCCGCATCGGCCACCCGAATGTGAAAACACGGCTCGCGCAAGCCGGTGTTCAAGCGTCCGATTTTGGGCTGCAACCAGGGCGCCGAGAACATGCCCAGCAAGCGGCGACCTTCGATGTAGCCGACATCGGCCAGGGTGTCGAATACCACACTGTCGATTTCCGCGACCAGGTCTCGAAAGGCCATGGTCAGAGCGTCAGCAGGATCTGCGCCCGAGGACGGGTGCACAGGTGCAGCGGGTTGGACTGAGCCTCACCGGCCATGCCCTTGTTGAACGGCAGTGGCTCCAGCTTGCTGTAATACGGCAGGCCTTGGGTGTTGGCGGTTTCCATGTAGTCCGCCGGGGCAAAACAGGAGATGTACAGATCCGGCACGCCTTCCGGAATCAGCAGTGCTTGATCGTCATGGATAAAGGTCACACCGGCGATGCGCCCGCGGTAGCGCTCCCAGACAATGCCGCCGAGCTCGAAACTGTCCCGCGCATCGCCGCGCAACTCAGCTGCCTGGATCGTATTGAGGTAGGTTTCTTCAACCGATTTGTGCGTGATCAGCTTGTTCCAGAAGTTCTTGCCGCAGAACGCTCGCGCCCCGGAACTGGTGACACTGCCGAGCTCGTCATCCTGCATGTCCAATGCTTCGGCGCACTTGACCCGAATTTTGGTGGCCGAGTCATTCAGGCCCATGGACAAGCTTTGTTGCTGCACACCAAACGCCTGATAAATGTTCAGCAGGACCGTCGAGCCATCCGCGTCCAGCACCAGGCCGTTCAGCGCGCCCATGCGTTGGAATTCATGAGTAGCATCGAGCTGACGCTTGGCTTTGCTCAGGCGCGTATTCACTACGCCCTGCACAGCCTGCAGTTCGGTCGTCGTACCAAAGGCACGAATGCCCTGAATCTCATCGGCTTTGATGGTGAACCGCTGCGGCAGGTGCACGGTGTTGAACGGGATCATCTGACGCTTGCTGGCCCCCACGACCAGACCCGAGGTACCGCGCTCACCCGCCGGCACCAGCGCCAGAGTGTTGCCGTCCTTTTCGATCTGCACGGTCAGGGTGGTGATGCCTTCCTCGCGAAACAGGCCCAGGCTGCTGATGCGGCCTGGCAAGTATTCCTGCTCATTGATCGCCGCAGTCAGCGAGGACACAGAAAAAACATCGTCGGTAAAAATGCCAATATCGGCCATGAAGGGACTCTCCAGAAAAGCAAAACCCCGCACAGGGCGGGGTTGGGTAAGGGGGACAGGAGCAAACAAAAAACTTAGCGGATGATCACAAACTGGGTAGCCAACGAAGCCTCGGCGACAGCATCGAGGCCGGTCAAATGTGCCTCGCTGACCTCAGCCAGTCGCACCACCGCACTGGCTCGACGCTCCTCGGTCGATTCGCCCAGCGGCCCGTACAAGATGCAGGCCGCCACTTCGGTGCCGTCAGTGGCGACGGGATCGTAGGGCGCAAACTCATTGGTCGCGGTGACCAGCCCCAGCACCTGGCCGGCATTCAAGGCGGCGCCAGCCGCCACCAGAATGGATTCACGAGAGATCTTCCCGGCTCCTTCGGAGAGCAGAAACTCGCCAGCGTGTAGCGTTTCGTACTTTACGGTCATACTCGTGCTCCTTTTGCAGATTTGGATTGCCCCACGTGAGCCGCCTGACGGGCCGCCCAGATCGACGGAGGATCCGGTTGTTTCGCCAGCACCTTCGGTGCCGGGTCGTGATTGAGGGGCAAGCTGTTGTCGATTTCAAAACCGTTGCCACTGCTGACGATCTTGTCGAACAACCGAGCCCGTACCGCAGGTGCATCTAGCCCTGCCGCGACATATTCGGCGCTGAACTCAGGCAACCGTGCCGCGACGCACAGGTCATGCACTGCCTTGGCCCGGGTCAGACCCGCCTGGACGATTTCTTCGCTTTCAAGCTTGGTCGAGCTGAGCAGCGGCGCGACCAGGCTACTGATCCCCGACTCGGCACAACGCTGAGTGATCATCAACGCCAGCGTGGCCGAGTCGACCACAGGCGCGGGTGCGGGTGGATCGTGCGGCTCCAACTCCGGAGCCGGCTCGGGCGCCTCATCAAGTTGAGCCAGCAGTTCGGCCGGTGCGTGCTGGTAACGCTGGAGCACCGTGCCCTGCCCGAGGCAGGCCTTAACCGCAACGCCATCGCCGACCTCATCGGCCAAGCCAAGGGCCACCGCTTCATTGGCGGTCAACCAGGTTTCAGCGGCCACCAAACCTCGCAGTTCCGCCTCATCGATGTCCGGGGCCTTGGCCTTGTAGGCCGCGATGATCGCCTCCATGGTTTGATCGAGAACATCGGCCACCTTGCGAAAGCTATCGGCGTCGCCCGCCGCGTAGGTCCACGGATTGTGAATCATCAACATGGCGTTGGACGCGATCACCACCTTGTGTGCACCGCACACCGCGACACTGGCCGCGCTCGCGGCCAACGCATCGATTCGTGCCGTGCACCGCTCGCCCAACCGTGACAACGTGTTGTGCATAGCCAATCCGTCAAACAGGTCGCCGCCGATGCTGTTGAACGCCGCGATGACCGGCGACACCCCGTCATCCACGGCGCGTAGATCCTGCATAAACTGACTGGCGGTAATGCCCCAGGTACCAATCTCGCCATACACAAAGACTTCAATCACGCGCTCAGTGGCTTCGCCGCTGGCGTGCACGGCGTACCAGGTTTTGTCCTGCACCGGCACCCGCTGACCGGCCCTGTTGTAAATGCGCGCAGGCGTGTTCTTGCTCATGTTTGCTCCTTGTCGTCGAGCGCCTGAAGCAGTTCGACGAGCGTGCTGTAGTTGAGGCCCTTGCCCCGAGCTCGTTCGGCATCGGCGGCGTTTTCTTCGTCCACCGTTTCGGCGTCATAACCGGTGCGCAGGACCATCTCGCTGCGCGAGGCAAAGCCCGCGTTGACTTCCATCGTGCGTGACTGAACATCCTGAACCGGATGGATATAGGCCCAGCCTTGTGGCACCCAGCGCGTACGCAGGTATTCACGACGGCGCTGGGCGTAGTCCGGCAACAACACAGCACCACTGAGCACCGCCATGTCCATCCAGGCCGCACGCACCGGGCGACACAACTGGTGCACATACACACCAAATTGCAGTTGCTCCAGACGCCGCCGGAACTCAGTGAGCACCACGCGCAGTGCGCGGTCATTCACGTCACGCATGTCGCCGGTGAGGATCTCGTACGGCATCCCGGCGCCGGCCGCTGCCGCCATCAATTGCTGACGCATGAAGTCGGGATAGTTGTTGCCGGCATCCGGTGGCGTGGAAAACTCGACCTCCTCCCCCGGCAACAACTCCTGCATGGTCCCGGGCTCCAACGCCACCATGGGCGTGAAGCCATCCGAAGCGAGGTTCAGCGGCGCGCCGGTGACGGGATCGATCGGGGTCTGGA
The DNA here is from genome assembly GCF_056401975.1 of Pseudomonas sp. P4_C8. Taxonomy (NCBI): domain Bacteria; kingdom Pseudomonadati; phylum Pseudomonadota; class Gammaproteobacteria; order Pseudomonadales; family Pseudomonadaceae; genus Pseudomonas; species Pseudomonas sp. P4_C8. The sequence goes on from NZ_JBFUIH010000080.1 coordinate 11,429, forward strand.
TGTCATCCGGTGACGGCTTCTTGATGAAGCCGGCGAACAGGTTGGCGACCTCCTGGCGGAACAACACCGCATCGTCGTAGTTGTCCAGGCTGCGCAGACGCTTGAGCACCGGTGACAAGCGTGGCAAGCCGCGCAACTGACCCGGTTCGACCGGCTCAAAGATGTGCAGCACCTGACTGGCCGGTACGCGCACCAGCTGGTTGTAGCCACTGTTCAACGACGAGGCATCGCCGGGATGCGAGCGGTACATCCAGTACGCCACCCGGCGGCTGTCCGGAGCGAACTCGATGCCGGCGCGAATGATGTTGCCGTTACGCGCCATCTCGAACTTGTCGTGTGGGACAAACTCCGGGGCCAGCACCTGAAGTTGCAACGGCACTACTAGCCCCTCATCGAGGCTGCGCGGACGCAGGCGGACAAAACATTCGCCGGCCGTTTCCACCGTGCGGGCGATCAGGGCCTGCTGCCCATAGAAGTCGGTCAGGCCATCGGCGTCCGACTCTTCGGCCCAATCGGCCCAAAGCTCCTGCAACAGATGCCGAAGGTCATCGTCTTGGGTTTTCGGCCGTGGCGTGATGCCGGTACCGATCAGGTTGCTGACCCGTTTATCAATGACGTTAAAGGCGTACGGGTCGTTGCGCACCGCCGCCCGAGAACGTGAGCGCAGGTTGCGCAACGCCGGAATGGCAATGCTGTTGAAGCCGGCGTCGGGGGCATCCCAACTCGCGGACCGACGTCCTTCGGCGGCCCCTTCGTAACTGGCCTTGATGTTCGACGGGATCAGGAAACCGCTACGGCCCAAAGTGGGAAACTGATGAGCCATTACAGTCCCTTGCCTCCATGGTAAAGCCGCACGATGCGCGACCGAGGACCGGCCGCCGCGATCAGCGAGCTGCGAATTTCGTCGCGTGCCCTGAGCAGTTCGTCGATGTCGCGGTACTCAACGTTTCGATCCGCGTAGCGCACGATTTTTTCACCGCGCGCGATTGCCTTCTCGACCGCATCGAGTTGCTGTTGGGTAAAGGCCATGGGAATCGCTCTAAAGTAAAAAGACAACGTGGTGTGCAACTGCGCGTTTTCACTCAGCGTCGTTTTTTGAGGTAGCCGCTGCTGGAGCTTCGACGCTGTGGGGGCCGTGCAATCGGCAGCGGTGCTGCTGCCAGTTTGGCCGGTGGCGGTACGGGATCAGCAGGTTGTTGCCGTGGTGTTACCGGAGCGCTGACACGTTCGACCGTGACGGATTTTTCACCCGGTGGCGCCGTTTGAAACAGAGCGTTTCTCACCCGCGCCCAGTCGTGTTCCTTGTAGCGGTTCAGCCCCAGGTAATGCGCCATCGCCAAGCTGTACACCATCAGATCGAGGGCCTCATTGCGCTCAGCCTTGCCCTTGACCCATTCAATTTTTTTGTAGCCTTTGACGTAGCGGGTCACCTTGCGCTCGGCAACGCACTGAGCGAAAAAATCGTCCGGCAGGTCGTTGGCAAAGTGCAACGCGCCGGGACCGTCTTCCACCGGATAGCGGTTGTAAATCCAGTCCTTGGCGGTGTCGGTGCCGATGAACCACAGCTCCACACCCTTGCGCTCGGTCAGGCCTTTCCAGGTAACGTCCATCATCGATGGCCGCTGCGCAATCACCGGACGACCCGGCTTGCTCGCGCCCTTGACGGCGAAGATGTTGCGCCAGCGCCGCAGCCGACAGAACTGGTACACCTCATCGGTGTGATTGCCGCCGGAGTCGATGCCGGCCGCCCGGATCGTCAGCTGCGCACCACACGGATGCGGATAACGCGCCTTGAGTTTGTCATCGAGCACCGACCAGGTTCGTTCATCGGAGGGGTCGCCCCAGATCACCTGATAGTCGATGATCCAGCGCTCCATGCCGGCGCCCCACCCGACTACCAAGAACTCCAGCCGGTTGGCTTGTACGTCGACCGAGGCCGTGAGCATCAGCACGGCGGACGGCATCGAACCCAGACCATAAGTTTCCAAGCGTGCCCGAGCCATCAGGACATCAGCTTTCGTTTGCTCTTGGGCACTGTCCCAAACCTTGGCCAGACGGGTGTTATAGAACACCTGCATGGGTTCAAGATCACCGCGGGACATGGCTTTTTTGGCCTTCTCGAACTGCTTTCCCAGCGAGGCCCAGCCGGTCCAACCCGGTGGCGAGTACAACGCATTGAGGTTGAAGCCGACGGTTTCACCATCGCCCTCGGCATGCGCGCGCCACTCGCCCTTGGCCAACATCTCACCCTTGTGATGTTCTTCGATCAATACATCACAATCAGGCCCGGCGCACTCGTAGTGCACCAGCTGACAATCCGCCGAGTAATGCAGGCGCTCCCATTCGAGGACTTGCATGTGCCCGCAATTCGGGCACGGCACATAGTAAAAACGCTGATCGCTGGACTCGAATAGATCGGCAATGCGCGAGGCGCCTCTGATCGTCGGCGAACTGGAAAAGTAGAACTTGGCGTTACGGCCAAAGGTACTGCCCCGGGTTTCAGCCAACTCAATGGGATCGCCCTCCTCCCCGACGTCCACCACCCAGCGATCCACTTCATCACCATAGATGTAGCGGGCCGACAGCTCCGACAGGTTTGCCGCCGAGCCGGCGGTGGTGATGTACAACGAGCCGCCTTCGAACTCCTTGGTGTCCATGGTGTTGCGCGCATCGCGTGCACGGTTGGCTGCCACCCGTTCGCGCAACACCGGGGTGGCCTTGATGGTCTTGCCGATGCGCGACGAGACCCGTTTGGCCAACCCCAGGCTGGGCAACAG
>NZ_JBFUIH010000081.1:0-12167 GCF_056401975.1 Pseudomonas sp. P4_C8
TCAGACCGTCGCGGATTGATGCCTGCGCTCCTACCGGCCTTCGAGGCCTGAATGTAATCGGCATACCGTGAGCTCAACCAATGTTGGCCAGAAGCCAAAGATGGCTTCCTCGAATAGGCCTTATACATAGATGCAACCGGGTAGCAGTGTTTGAAAAGCAGGTAGACAGTGGGGGCGAGTCCATACATAGGAGCGAGCTTGCTCGCGAAGGCGGTGTGTCAGTCGACATCATAGTTGACTGATACACCGCCTTCGCGAGCAAGCTCGCTCCTACAGGGGATCTTCGGTGGATTTATAAATCGAGAACCATCTCATGCCACGCCATCCCGCCATGGTCCGAGGCCGACGGTTTGATGTAGGCAAAGCCAAACCCGGCATACAGTGGAATATGCCGCTCCTTGCACATCAGGTGAATGCTGGCCTTGCCCAGCGCACGCATGCGCTCAATGAACTCGCCCATCAAACGCTTCGCCAGCCCCTGCCCTTGATAATTCGGGTGCACCACCACTGACATGATCACCACATGCGGGCCTGCCGGGTCGTGGCCGATCAGCTCCTTGAATGCTTCGTCCGACATTTCCACCTGAAACGCCGCGCCGGAATTGATGAAACCGGCGACCACGCCGTCGACTTCAGCCACGATGAAACCTTCGGGCCAGGTGACGATGCGGGTGGCGATTTTTTCGCGGGTGGCGGCTTCGTCGCCCTCATAAGCAACGGTTTCGATGGCGTAGCAACGGTCCAGATCAGCAGGCGTGACGTGGCGGATGACTGTGTTCATGGCAGGTCGCAATCAGATGGAAAGGCCGAGGATCATAAATCACCCTCCACACGACATCGAGAGACGAATCACCGATCCGTCTCTCGATGCAAGTGTTCAGCCTTTGATTGGCAGCCAGATTTCCAGCTTGCCGGTGTTGAGCTTCGGGTTGAAATCTTCGCTGTAACGTTCGAATTCCGGAGCGTCCACCGCCTCTTTACCGGACTTGGGTAGCCAAGTATCGAAGATGTAGCGAAAGGTCTGCGGCAAGGACTCCAGCGGCCCCTTGTGCTCGAACACCGCGTAATACTGAGGCTGAACCTCTACCCAGCGGTACTGGTCGGGCAAATCGTCGAGCTTGCTGATCTCGACGCCGGCAATGTAATCGAAGCCACCCTTGCCGTCGAAATTGCAGCAGACGCCGTAGGTTACTTCGCCTTTTTGCCCGGGAACATTGCCAATGTGCGGATTGAATTTTTCCCAGAGCGCGGGAATGCCTGTGATGGTCTGTTGGGTAAATTGTCCACCAAGCCCTGCGATCAGCAGGAAGTGTCCGTGTTCGAAGCGTGGTTCCGTTACTTCGGCGCCTGTTTGCTCATCCATGACTCATCTCCTGAGCTTAAAAATGGGTTCGGCTGGGAGTATAGAAGCCAAACCCGATTCGCCCAGTTATAGGGCGTTCAACTGTTCGACGGCCACCGCACCAACAAACTCGTTGTAACCCGATAGGATCACGTAGACCGCGAAATAGCAGAAGATCGCCGCCGATGCCATGTAGGAATAACGCAGCAGTTTGTCACCCAGCAACTTGCCGCCGTGGCTCGCCGCAAAGCATAAACCCGCGCTCCAGAGCAAACCGGCGCAGAGGAATCCGCCGAGAAACAGCGCTGAACTGAGGGCACCACCACCGCCGGAACGGGCGATCAGCGTACCGCCCACCGCCGCAAACCACAGAATGGCGCTGGGCGAGGACATGGCGAGGAAGATCCCGCGGAAAAATTCTTTGCGATGGGAGCTCTGCCCCACCTCGTCGGCCTGTGCCAATACCGCTTCGTGGTGAATCGCCGAATAGATCATCTTCGCCGCGAAATACACCAGTAACGCTGAACCGCCGATCCACAGGACCCAGCGTACGGTTTCGTATTGCAGCAAAACGGTCATGCCCGCCAGCGCCAGCACCGCGTAGATCAGGTCGCCGACACAGGTGCCCAACCCCAACGCAAAGCCTTGGAAATAGCCGCGTTGCATGGCCAGGGTGATCATCGCGATATTGGCCACGCCGATATCCAGGCACAACGAAAGGCTCAGCAAGAAGCCGCTGCTAAATTCCATCAACCGATTTCCTTCGGAAAAATTTGTTTACATACTCGCTGGACAGTGTGCCACGACTGCCCTTATCTTCCGCAACAGGCCACCGCAGTGGCCAGCGTCGCTCGGACGGTTCCGGGCGCTTACGTTATTCGAGGCAACAATGGCCGAACAAGGTTCGCCGCGCCGCTTTGCGCGCATAGATCGACTCCCCCCTTACGTTTTCAACATCACTGCCGAGCTGAAGATGGCCGCCCGTCGTCGTGGCGAAGACATCATCGACTTGAGCATGGGTAACCCTGACGGCCCGACGCCGCCGCACATTGTCGAAAAACTCGTGCAGGTCGCCCAGCGCGAAGACACTCACGGCTACTCGACTTCCAAAGGCATTCCGCGTCTGCGCCGGGCGATTTCCAATTGGTACAAAGATCGCTACGAGGTCGACATCGACCCGGAAACCGAAGCCATTGTCACCATCGGCTCCAAGGAAGGCCTGGCGCATTTGATGCTGGCGACCCTGGATCAGGGCGATACCGTGCTGGTACCGAACCCGAGTTATCCGATTCACATCTACGGTGCCGTGATTGCCGGCGCCCAGGTGCGCTCGGTACCGCTGATTCCGGGGGTGGATTTCTTCGCCGAACTGGAACGGGCAATTCGCGGCTCGATCCCGAAACCGAAAATGATGATCCTCGGATTCCCGTCCAACCCCACCGCGCAATGCGTGGAACTGGATTTCTTCGAGCGCGTGATCGCCCTCGCCAAGCAGTACGACGTGCTGGTGGTGCACGACCTGGCTTACGCCGACATTGTCTACGACGGCTGGAAAGCCCCGTCGATCATGCAGGTGCCGGGCGCCAAGGACATTGCGGTGGAGTTTTTCACCCTGTCCAAGAGCTACAACATGGCGGGCTGGCGGATCGGCTTCATGGTCGGCAACCCGGAACTGGTCAACGCTCTGGCGCGGATCAAGAGTTACCACGACTACGGCACGTTCACCCCACTGCAAGTCGCAGCGATTGCGGCGCTGGAAGGCGATCAGCAATGCGTCAAAGACATCGCCGAACAGTATCGGCAGCGACGCAACGTGCTGGTCAAAGGCCTGCATGAACTGGGCTGGATGGTCGAGAATCCGAAAGCGTCGATGTACGTCTGGGCCAAGATTCCCGAGGCTTATGCGCACCTGGGCTCGCTGGAATTCGCCAAGAAACTGCTGTCCGAGGCCAAAGTGTGCGTCTCGCCGGGCGTGGGCTTCGGTGAGTACGGGGATGATCATGTGCGCTTCGCGCTGATCGAAAACCAGGACCGGATTCGTCAGGCTGTGCGCGGGATTCGCGGGATGTTCAGGGCAGATGGGTTAGTCGCCAAGACCAACACCTGAGTCATTAAGCAGTCACAAAAAAAAACCGCAGTAATGCGGTTTTTTTGTGCCTGATCGTTCCCACGCTCTGCGTGGGAATGCCGCCATGGACGCTCTGCGTCCACTGTGACGCGGAGCGTCACGGGATACATTCCCACGCAGAGCGTGGGAACGATCAGTGTGGTGGTATTGCTTAAACGAACATCGACAACAGCAAGATAAAGCCCAGCGCAACCACCGACAGGATGGTTTCCATCGCGGTCCAGGTCTTGAAGGTTTCCGCCACGGTCATGTTGAAGTACTGCTTCACCAGCCAGAAACCCGCGTCGTTGACGTGAGACAGAACCAACGAACCGGCACCGGTGGCCAACACCAGCAGCTCACGGTTAACACCCGGAATCATCCCCACCACCGGCACCACAATGCCTGCGCCGGTAATGGTCGCCACAGTGGCCGAACCGGTTGCCACGCGAATCACCGCTGCCACCAGCCACGCCAACAGAATCGGCGAGATCTGTGCGTTCACTGCCATGTGACCGATCACGTCACCCACACCGCTGGTCACCAGCATCTGCTTGAAGCCACCACCAGCACCGATGATCAGAATGATCGCGGCAGTCGGCGCGAGGCTCGCATCGAGCCATTTCAGAATGCGTTTCGAATCGACGCCCTGACGGTGACCGAAGGTGTACAGCGACAGCAGCAGCGCCAACAGCAACGCCGCGATCGGGTGACCGATCAGGTCCATGAAGGCGCGTGCGAAATTGCCTTCAGGCAGCACCACGTCGGCAAAGGTTTTGAGCAACATCAGGAGCACCGGCAGCAGCACAGTGATCAGCGTGATGCTGAAGCTTGGCAGGTGTGGCGTTTCAGGCTCGTGCGCCAGTTGATCCACAAGTTCCTGATTAGGGTGACCTGGAATGTACTTGGCAATGAACGTACCGAAGATCGGGCCGGCAATAATGGCCGTTGGCAGCGCGACAATCAGACCGTACAGAATGGTTTTACCGATGTCGGCACCGAACACGCCGATGGCCAGCAACGGACCCGGGTGCGGCGGAACCAGACCGTGCACGGCGGACAAACCGGCCAGCAGCGGGATACCGATCTTGATGATCGACACACCAGTGCGGCGCGCCACGATGAACACCAGCGGAATCAGCAGCACGAAGCCGATTTCGAAGAACAGCGGAATGCCGACCAGGAAGGCCGCGAACATCATCGCCCACTGCACTTTGTCCTTGCCGAACGCGCGAATCAGGGTCTGGGCAATCTGATCCGCCCCACCCGACTCGGCCATCATTTTGCCGAGCATGGTGCCCAGCGCCAAGATGATCCCGACAAAACCGAGCACCCCGCCGAAGCCGTCCTGGAACGCCTTGATGATGGTACCGACTGGCATGCCGGAGGTCAGCCCGAGAAAGGCTGCAGCAATGATCAGGGCAATAAACGGGTGGAACTTGAACTTGGTGATCAGGACGATAAGCCCGATCACCGTGACCACTGCATCGAGCAGCAGGAACGTCTCGTGGGACATGCCAAACATTAGGGGTGTCTCCTGGTTGTTGTTGTTATTAAAGCGGGTAATTCGAAAGCCTTCAGGACAGCGCTATCTTTTTCGGAAAAACTCATACGGCGCGTTTCAGGCCGTGAGCCTGCCACCAGATATGCGCCTGCGATGCCAGTTGCTCGACGCTGAAGGTCGATGCATCCAGAGCCAGGGTCAACGGCTCGCCAACGGGGGATTCGAGCGTGGCGAACTGGCTGTCGATCAGGGTCGATGGCATGAAGTGGCCCGGTCGATGCGACACACGCTCGGCGGCAACTTCAGGGGTCAGTTCAAGGAACACGAAGCCCAGGCCCGGCAAGGCGCTGCGCAGCACTTCGCGATAGCTGTGTTTGAGAGCCGAGCACGTCAGCACCGGGCGTTCGCCCATGGCGTCGACGCGGCGCAATTCGTCGCACAGGCTGTCGAGCCAGCCGGCACGGTCTTGGTCGTTCAGGGGGATACCCGCGCTCATCTTTTCGATATTGGCGGCAGGGTGGAAAGTATCGCCTTCAATGGCAGTGGCGCCGCTGAGCTGGCACAAGGCCTCGCTGACGCATGTCTTGCCGCAACCGGCAACGCCCATGATGACCAGGGCGGTGATGGGATGATTCATGTAACACCTCAGCGCGCAGACAGCGCTACCTTTGCCAGTTATGACACTAGACCAAAAGTAGAAGTTGCCGACGCCTTCTTGTCATTTTTGTGGGTTGCAGCGTGTTCGTTCCCAATGCCGAAAAGCAAGGTTCAGGCAAAACTCGCTTACGCATTTGCAGCTGCTTCGGGACAGCGCTACCTTAGTGCCTTGAATTTTGTTTGGCAAGCAGCCCGATGACCTCTCCTAAAAACGATAAAAATACACGCACCACTGGCCGCCCTACGTTGAACGAAGTTGCACGCCTGGCCGGTGTCAGCCCGATCACCGCCTCTCGCGCCCTGCGCGGTGTCAGTACCGTGGCCACGGAACTGGTGGAAAAAGTCCAGAAAGCCGCGCTTGAACTCAGCTACGTGGTCAACCCCGCCGCCCGCGCGTTGGCCTCGGCGCAGAGCCATTCGGTGGTGGTTCTGGTGCCGTCGCTGTCCAACTTGTTGTTCATCGAAACGCTGGAAGCCATTCATCAGGTGCTTCGCCCCAAGGGCTTCGAAGTGCTGATCGGCAACTTCCACTACTCGCGCGATGAAGAAGAAAACCTATTGCGCAATTACATGGCGTACCAGCCTCGCGGTTTGCTGCTGACCGGTTTCGACCGCACGGAAAGCTCACGGCGGATGATCGAGGCGAGCAACATCCCGTGTGTCTACATGATGGAACTGGACAGTGCGGCAGGCGTGAATTGCGTGGGCTTCTCGCAATTGGCCGCCGGCGAAACAGCGGCTGAACATTTACTGTCACGCGGTCGCAAGCGCCTGGCCTACATCGGCGCGCAACTGGACCAGCGCACCCTGCTGCGCGGTGAAGGGTTTCGCAAAGCCCTGCAAAAGGCCGGTTTGTATGACCCGGACCTTGAAGTGCTGACCCCGCGCGCCTCCTCCGTGGGGTTGGGCGGCGAACTGTTTCTACAACTGCTGGCCACTCACCCCGATGTCGATGCGATCTTTTTCGGCAACGACGACCTGGCTCAGGGCGCATTGCTCGAAGCCATGCGCTGCGGGATCAAAATCCCCGAACAAGTCGCCATCCTCGGCTTCAACGACTTGCCCGCCTCGGCGCACATGGTGCCGCGCCTGAGCAGCATCAACACCCCGCGCGAGGCGATTGGCCGGCGTTCGGCGGAGTTGATGTTGACGTTGCTGGCGGGGAATGCGGTGGCTAAACCGGTTCAGGACATGGGGTTTGAACTGAAAATCCGGGAAAGCACCTGACCCACTGTGGGAGCGAGCCGGCTCCGGGCGGCGTTCCGACGAAAGCGGTGTGTCATTAAACGAATGATGTGGCTGTCAGACCACCTTCCATCAAGCGGCGCATCGCCCATGCCTTGGGTTTTCAACTAACCTTCATAGTGCTCCTCATCCTGTTGATCGCTTGGTGGATGGATATAACTCAATGACACATGCACTGAAAATTCTCGGCAAAGCGTCGTCCATCAACGTCAGAAAGGTCCTGTGGACCTGTGAGGAACTGGACGTTCCCTACGAACGCGAGGACTGGGGCAGCGGTTATGCGTCAACCCACGCGCCGGAGTTTCTCAGGCTCAACCCCAATGCGCTGGTGCCGGTGATCATCGATGACGCCGGCGTGTTGTGGGAGTCCAATACCATCTGCCGCTACCTGGCCGGCAAACACCAAAACACTGATCTGCTGCCGCACGAACCGGCAGCGCGTGCACGGGTGGAACAGTGGATGGATTGGCAAGCCACCGAGCTCAATCCCTCCTGGAGTTATGCGTTTACTGCGTTGGTGCGCAAGGACCCGGAGTTTCAGGACGAGCATCGGATTGCTGTTGGCATACGCGGCTGGAACCAGAAAATGGCCATCCTCGAACATCAACTCGCGACCACCAAAGCCTATGTCGCCGGGCCTCACTTTACGCTGGCCGACATTGTCGTCGGGCTGTCCGTCAACCGCTGGCTGATGACACCGATGGAGCGGCCGGACTTCCCCGCCATCGACGAATATTTCCAACGCCTGGCACAACGCCCGGGCTTCCTCAAACACGGCTGTAACGGCCTGGCATGACTGCGCGGCGGTGGAACAGCCGCCGACAAATTACAAGCTCGCACTCACCTTGGTAGCCACCTCCCCCGGCACCCAAGCCTTCCACACCTGCGGCTGCTCCCGTAAAAACACCTGAGCCACCTCACGCGGTTGCAGACGTTTTTCGCTCATCTGCCCCAGCGTCTGGTTCAGCAGATCGATCGGCAAATCGACCTTTTCAAAGAACGCCACGAGGTCCGGGTACTGCGCCTTGAACGGCGCCGACACGCCAATGGCCAGGCTGGCCGGCATCGAGCGCGAGCCCTTGGGGTTCGGGTTGTTCGCATCGGCCAGGGTTTTCCAGGCTTCAGCGTCGAACGGCGGCTCTTCAAGTTTCACCAGTTTGAAACGACCCAGCAGCGGCGTCGGCGACCAGTAGTAGAACAGCACCGGTTTGCCACGGCGGATCGATGAAGCGACCTCGGCATCCAGTGCCGCGCCGGAGCCGGTGCGGAAATTGACGTAGCTGGCGGTCAGATCGTAAGCCTTTAGTTTCTGACTGTTGACGATCTCCGACGTCCAGCCGGTGGGGCTGTTGAGGAAGCGGCCGCGACTTGGGTCTTCCGGGTCGCGAAACACATCCTTGTACTTCGCCAGATCAGCGACAGAATTCAACTCCGGGGCCAGCGGTTTGATGCCACGTTCCGGGTCGCCCTTGATCACGTATTCCGGCACCCACCACCCTTCGGTGGCGCCTTTGACCGTGTCGCCCAAACCAAACACCTTGCCCTCGGCAGACGCCTTGACCCACGCCGGACTGCGCCCGGCCCACTCTTCGCCGATCACCTGAATGTCGTTCTTGGCCAACGCCGCTTCGAGGCTGACGGTGCTGCCTGGCAACGTGTCGGTCGGGTAGCCGTAACCTTTCTCGACTATCAGGCGCAGAATTTCTGTGATCAGGCTACCGCTCTCCCAGGTGATGTCGCCGAAGTGGATAGGTGCGGTTTTTTCCGCCGCCGGAACATGGCTGGCCACCAGGCTCAGCGCCAGCAGCGAACTGCCGAGCAGGGTTTTGATTGATCTCATGCGGACCTCCGGGTCAAGGGTTGGTTGACGCTGTGCTGGACGCACAGTGCCTGGGAGCGGGTCATGTAAGCGCTGACCGAACGCTGGGAGATGCCCAGTTCGGCGGCGATTTGCGGATAGGTCAGCCCGTCGACGCGCGACAGCAGGAAGGTAGCCCTGACCTTGCTCGGCAAGCGCTCAAGGGTGCGGTCCAGATTGTTCAGGGATTGCGTTAACTGAAACAAATCTTCAGGCGATGGCCCGCCAGCAGGGCCTGCCTTTAGCAGTTGTTCGAGGTGCTGGCGCTCCAGATTACCGCGACGCCAAAGCTCATAAACCCGTCGGCGGGCGATGGTGGTGAGCAACGCACGCGGCTCACGAATGGGTGTCAGGTTTGGTGATTCGAGTAATTGCACAAAGGTGTCGACAGCGATGTCTTCGACACTGGCGCTGGCTCCCAAATGCCGGCGCAAGCGTGCGCACAGCCAGGGGTAATGAGCGCGAAACAATCCGCCCACGTGGTTGCGATGGGATAGGTCGGTGCCGGACATAGAGGCTCCAAGGGTTAGGGGTCGCTGAATGTCCGGTGATCCGGTGGCGTGATCCTAACAAGGAGCCTTATTCTTTAATAATATTTAAAAAGCATTTTTATATTCGATTTAGAAATTTCAGCGTAAGCGTCCGTAGCCGAGGATTTGCGCTTCCTGCTGATAGTCGAGGACGATCTGATAGTCGGTTTCGCTGGCGGGCAGCACTTCTTTAAGCCCGAGGATTTCAGCGACGTCGGGCAGTTCGCTCAAGGTCTGATTCATCACTTGCCGCAGGTGATCAGCCTGTTCAATGGAAGTCCCGGCGGCTGAAATGTACGGCAAGGTCGGACTGAGCGCACTGCGGGCAATGACCTGCAGGCCGGCGACTTCTTCGCGGGCATGGTGTGCCAGATAAGCAAAGGTCACGCTGTCGATGGCCGCCAGATCCGCTTGATCTTCACGCAGCCAGCGCAGGCTTTCGCGGTGACTGCCGCTGATGGCGACACTGGCAAAGAACTGTCCGTTGCGATGCAGCGGCGCCAGTCGATGGCGCAGCAGGTTCATGCCGCTGTTGGAATCTTCGCCATTGATCACGCCACGGCTGTCGCGAAAGTCAGGCAAGGTCCGCCGAGGATCATCGGCGCGACTCAACAGCAGACTGCAATGGCTGCCACCGCTGCTGTCCGGCAGTTCATAACGAGGCCGCCCGACCACCCGGACCTGACCGCGCAATGCCGTCATCAGCGGGTAGCCGCAGGTTTGGGTCAGCAGCAGATGCGGGGAGAGCCAGAGGTCCATCAGTGACAGGTCTTTGCCATCAAGACGATCGCTACCGAGACGTTCGAGAATGCGCGTCAGCCAGCGTTCGTTGGCCTGGCGGATCGGCTCTGGGGCGACGTACATCAGCAATTCGGCAATGTGTTGTGTCATCAAAATCTTCCAGACAACAAGTAACCCTGTAGGAGTGAGCCTGCTCGCGATGAGGGTGGGTCAGTCGACACTAATGTTGAATGTCAGGCCGCTATCGCGAGCAGGCTCACTCCTACAGGGGGTTGGGGTTGATCATAGGAAATCAGTGGAACGGATGCTGTGGGCTGTCGATTGCTTTCACCCCGTTCTGGCGCCACAACTGACCATAACCCCGCACCAGAAACCCACCACTGCGCTCAATCCATTGCTCACGACGTGCGCGATAAGCACGCGGCAAGTCGTACCACGGCAGCCCTGGCAAGTCATGATGCACCAAGTGAAAATTCAGGTTCAGGAACAACCATCGCCAAGGCCATCCGGCTTCATTGAGCACGGTCCGCTGCTCGGATTGCGCGTGAGGACGATGTTCGTAATAGGAGCGAATCATCGCAATCGACAGCGCCGGCACGCTGATCAGCAACAGGTAATGCCACACCGGCAGCACGCTGTAGCGGGCGATGAACGCCAGCATCAGCAAGGTCAGTGCGCCGTGGCTCAGCCACATCAGCCAGGCTTGTCGCTGGCCGGCTTTCAATCGCAGCCCTTCTTCCCGGGCTAGCGCCAGCAACCCCAGCGGTGCGCCGAGAACAAAACGACCGAGGACGGTTTTGTTCAGCCAGTGCAGGCCCTGCTCGAACAGCGAACTGCCCTGCCACTGCTCGGCGCTCAGGTAGCGGCTTTCAGGATCGAGACCTGGAAGGGTCAGGTCTTCGTCGCGGTGATGCAGCAGATGGCTGTCGCGATACAGGGTGTAGGGATACCAGACTGCGAACGGTGCATAGCCGAGCACTTTGTTCAGCGAGGTCCAGCGGGTCGGGTGACCATGCAACAATTCGTGCTGTACCGACAACCACAGCACCACCAGCGGAATCAGTAACACAGTGCTCCACCACAGCCCCAATCGGTCACTCGTCAGGACCAGGCTGAACCAGCCGCCGTACACGCTGATCAACAACAGCCAGGTCGGCCATTCGGTGCCGGCAGTCAGGCGTTGACGCAGGGTTTCGATTTCTTCACGGTGGGCGCTATCAAAGTAATGGGACATGGCGTTGCTCAGATCGGGAACCAGTCCCCTTCTGTGCAATAGCCCTGGAAAATCTTGCAGATGATTTGCTTATATCGTTAGACGTGCAGCAGGAGCCCGATTGCCGGGCTCCCTTGGCGCGGGATCAATGACCGAACACATCCACCTTCTTGGCCTTCTTGTCCGCGCGCTTTTCGATGGCGGTTTTCGCCGGCTTTTTCTTCGCTGCTTTCTTCGAATCCATACCTTTGGACATGATGCGTACTCCACTCATACGGGATGTGAGATCAGGTATACACCTATCCCTGCGCGCGTGTTCTTTTATAATCGCAGGCTTTGCACACTGACAGTCAAGACCCATGCCCGACACCCTGTACACCTTGCTCGACGAGCCGTTATGGCCACTGATGAACAAATTTTATCGCGCTCACCAATCGCCAATGAAGGCCGTGCGCGACGCTCGGTTATGGGTGGCGCGACGCGATGAGATTGTGGCGGCGCTGTGTTTGCGGCCAGTGGCGGGCGGGCATTGGCTGACGGGGCTGTTTGTCGATCCGGCCTGTCGCGAACAAGGGGTTGCGGGCGCGTTGATCGCCGCGGCGGTCAATGACCTCGACCTTCCGGTGTGGTTGTTTTGCCATCCGGATTTGCGTGGCTTTTATGAACGTCGCGGCTTTGCCTTCGATCCGCAGATGCCCTATGCCATGGTGGAACGCTTGAGCCGCTATGCGCGCAGCAAACCGATGATTGCGATGGGGCTGGAGCCGGCCAAATAATGCCCGAAAGACCGACAGAGATCCCCTGTAGGAGTGAGCCTGATCTGGCCTAATGAAATTGGACACATCAATAGGGCGCTATGATGGCGCCCAAATCTAAGGTGTGCATGATGATGCGAAAGTCCTATTCCAGCGAGTTCAAGCTCAATGCTGCAAGCATGGTGCTTGATGAAGACCAGCCCATTCTTGAGGTC
>NZ_JBFUIH010000082.1:0-11657 GCF_056401975.1 Pseudomonas sp. P4_C8
GGGAACTCGCCGAGATGTTGCCCATGCCGGATAAACCAGATACCTGGGCTGTTGTATTCGTGTGGCTGAGTCAGCATTCGCAGACCATTTGGGCAGCATTTCTGTCGTTGTGCATGACTGTGCTGCGTGTGTTCTACACCGGCGGTACTTGGAAGGATGCACTGATCGAAGGCCCCATGTGTGTCCTGCTCTCCCTGAGCATTATCTGGGGCTTCGAATTGATGGGGTTGTCGCCGTCGCTAGCCCAACCGGTTGGCATCTGGGTGGGTTTCCTTGGGGTGAAGAAAGTCGCTCACTGGGCTGATCGAATTGCTGAAACCAAGTTTCCAAAATCGGATACGGCACCGTGAAGCGCCGCCCTTGGTTGCCGCCTCTTGTGCTCCTGCTGGCATACGCCATCACGGGCTACATCCGCTGTGGTGAGTCGCCTGCATGTCAGCCACTCACCGCTCAATCATTCAATCCTGAGGTTTAGAGAATGGCCTACACCCAATATGGCGCAGTGGTTGCCGACAATGCCGAAGACCTGGTGGCCAAGCTGGCTGAGTCCATGGTCGATGGCTGGCAGCCGTACGGTGGTCCCGTTTCGATCACTGAAGGCTTTCAAGTGCTTCAGGCTGTAGTGAAAGGATCAAGCAATGTTGGTGGTGCGCCAGACGACATCACCTCGGACAGCATCACGGACGCCTCGGACGTCGGTAAGGCAGTGTTGGTGAGTGTTGATGCCGCCGCTGCTCGTGCCGCTATAGGTGGTGGCACTTCGGACTTTTCGGGTAGCTACAACGACCTGAGTGACCAACCGGCAATTCCCGCTGAGGGTGATGCCGCACTGCTACAAGCTGGCACCGACCTCGTGGCACATACCTGGTCAGCCAAGACGATTTATGACGAAATTGCCCGCCAGCTTGCGGCAATACCTTGATAGCCAGTAGGTGTCGATTTTGTTTTTGAAAGCTACAGAAAGGGGGATTTATGCAAGTACGGGTATTGAACGAAGAATTGGACGTGCTCTGGGTTAAGACAGAGACCGGCGGTGTGACAAACCTGTCCTTCCGCCGGGATGGAACGATTGAAAAGATCATCGACGCGTTGCAGCGTGCGCTTGATCATGCCCGTGCAGAGCTCAACTGCCCGGTTGATTGCGCCGATGCAGCAGCGCAGAACTCAAAGTCTCTGGAAAGGATGCTAGATCGTTAGCTCTTTGTTGAGGTTGGCCATCACAAACGCATAGGCGTTTGGCGATTTGAAAAAAGAGTGCCAGGCGGGTGGGGCTCTGAAGTAAGTACGATTCCCCGAGCGCCAGATAACGACGACACGGCCCGCGAGATTCGCGCCGGCAGCCGCTAACTGAAACGTCCTCATAAACTCTTCTTGCGCATGGTCTGACTTACTGCCAAATGAAGAGTCCAGCGGGAAAATTATCATGTCTTGCCCGCTCTGACGCACGTGAGCGATCAGGTACTTTGTCATTCCTGTCTCCTTGAGATTGCTACCGTTATTAGCCCTCACGCATTTGAGGGCTTGGGTACGCTATCGCTTTGAGTTCGATCGCCCATTGATATGGATAACGTTTTGCGTCGATGCTGGATGCGTCCCTGCAATGTTTGTCTTCACAGTGCAGGCAACGCGTCACTGCGTAGATTTAGGGCGGCGGGGACCCTGGCAACTTCCAAGGAACACGGGGCATAAGACTCGCGCAAACGCGTTAGCGGCACCCCGCCAAAGTTAGTTAACTGGTTAACTCGCTTGGTTAACCGGGCTGAAAGCCTTATGGGCTGCGGCTTACAGGGCGGTTAACTTAGGAGTTAACCAGGTTAACTCGGTTCACCCCTGATTCGTCTGTAAGCCACGCGGGCCGTGGCCTGCAGAGTGGTTAACTAAGGACTTAACCGAGTAAAACAGTTGGTTAACTCCTTCAGTCGCTATAAACACGTCTGAAAGCCAAGCAGGCCGTGGCTTTCCAGTGGTTAACCTAGGAGTTAACCGACTAATTTACTCGGTTAACTCTCGGCCCGGCTGGGTTAACCGTAAGGCATGGACATGACAGCACTCACCAAAGCGGAGTTCGCTACTCGCCAAGGCTGGTCGAAACCCTATGTGTCGAAGCTGGCCAAGAGCGGTCGCCTGGTTTTGATGGCGGACGGCATGGTGGATGTCGAGGCAACGGACCGACGCCTATTCAGCACCGCGGATCCGAGCAAAGCCAATGTGGCGGCGCGGCATGAGCGCGAACGAACTCAGCGCAAGCCGGAACGGCAAACCCCGGCACCTACCATCGTATACGAGCCTTCACCCGCTGTTTCGCACCAGGCGCCACTGCCTGTCGAGGGTATTCCGGACTTTCAGGAGTCTCGTGCCTACCGCGAGTTTTATGAGTCACGCCTGACCGAGAGCGAGTTTCACAAAAATCGCGGCGCCCATGTCGAGTTGGAGGCGGTGAAAACGGCGGCGTACACGACCGGGCGGATGTTGCGTGATCTGTTGCTCGGCATGCCACCACAGTTAGCGCCCGAACTGGCCGCCATGAGTGATCACTGGCAAATCGAGAAGCACCTCACCGCTGCCTTGCGCCGCGTGCTGGAGGATGCTGAGCGGATGTCCTCGACAGACCTCATTCATTCTTTGACTGTAGCGAGTTAAGCCATGTCAGCGGAAATGCCCGACGGTGCACAGGTGTACCGGGAGGCGTATTTTCGTGGGTTGCAGCCAGAGCCGGATGTCTGGATCGATCTGTGGGCTGACGAGTACATGCGTATCCCGCGTGATGCGGGCGCCGCCGAGCCCGGGCAGTACCGCACCGCGCGCACCCCGTATGCCCGCGAGCCCATGCGTTGCCTGTCGCCGGCCCATCCATGCAAACGCGTGGTGACCATGGTCGCCTCGCAGTTGATGAAAACCCAAATTGCCTTGAACTGGATCGGCGGCCTGATCCACATGGCGCCGTCGAACATTCTCACGCTGTTGCCCAGCCTGGGGTTGGCCAAACGGGTCTCGTCGCGCATCGGCAAGACCATCAARGCCACCCCGGTGTTGCGCGAACGKGTGGCAGCMAACCGTGCACGCGATGCGCGCAACACCATGGACACCAAGGAGTTCGAAGGCGGCTCGTTGTACATCACCACCGCCGGCTCGGCGGCAAACCTGTCGGAGCTGTCGGCCCGCTACATCTATGGTGATGAAGTGGATCGCTGGGTGGTGGACGTCGGGGAGGAGGGCGACCCCATTGAGTTGGCTGAAACCCGGGGCAGTACCTTTGGCCGTAACGCCAAGTTTTACTTTTCCAGTTCGCCGACGATCAGGGGCGCTTCGCGCATTGCCGATCTGTTCGAAACCAGCGACCAGCGTTATTACTACGTGCCATGCCCGACCTGTGGGCACATGCAGGTCCTCGAATGGGAGCGCCTGCATTACTCGGCGGATTGTCAGCTGGTGCACTACGAGTGCGCCGGGCCTGATTGTGATGTGTTGATTGAAGAACACCACAAGGGTGAGATGTTGGCCAAGGGCGAGTGGCGCGCCCATGCCGAGGGCGATGGTGAAACCGTCGGCTTCAACCTAAATGCGTTGTACTCGCCACCGGGTTGGACCGGCTGGGCCTCGCTGGGAAAGCAGTTCGAGAAGGCCAAAAAAGCCATGTCCCGCGGTGATCTGGAACCCATGCAGGTGTTCTACAACACCCGTCTGGCCAAGGTTTGGGACAGCGCTCAAGAGCAAACC
Organism: Pseudomonas sp. P4_C8; assembly: GCF_056401975.1. NCBI lineage: Bacteria > Pseudomonadati > Pseudomonadota > Gammaproteobacteria > Pseudomonadales > Pseudomonadaceae > Pseudomonas > Pseudomonas sp. P4_C8. The sequence goes on from NZ_JBFUIH010000082.1 coordinate 3,718, forward strand.
AAAGCTGATGTCCTGATGGCGCGGGCACGCCTGGAAACTTACGGGCTGGGGTCAATGCCGTTCGCCGTGTTGATGCTTACAGCATCGGTCGACGTTCAAGCCAACCGGCTGGAGTTCATGGTGGTCGGGTGGGGCGCCGGCATGGAGCGCTGGATCATTGACTATCAGGTGATCTGGGGCGACCCCTCCGACGAACGCACCTGGTCGGTGCTCGATGACAAACTCAAGGTGCGTTACCCACATCCGTGCGGTGCGGAGCTGACGATACGCGCGGCCGGCATCGACTCCGGCGGTAATCACACTGACGAGGTGTACCAGTTCTGCCGGCTGCGACGCTGGCGCAATATCTTTGCAGTCAAAGGCGCGAGTAAGCCGGGCCGGCCGGTGATTGCACAGCGGCCATCGATGATGGACGTCACCTGGAAAGGCCTGACTGAACGCAAGGGTGTGGAGCTGTGGTTCATCGGTACCGACACCGCCAAGGACTGGATTTACAACCGCTATCCGGTGGAGGACGGCCCCGGTGCGCTGCACTTTGCCAACGACCTGCCGGACGATTTCTTCGCCCAGTGCGTTGCCGAGCGCAAGGTGACCCGCTATGTCAAAGGCTACAAAAAAATCGAGTGGGTCAAGGGCAAGGCGGAGCGCAATGAGGCCCTCGACTTGATGGTGTACAGCCTGGCGATGGCGCATTACCTGGGGCTGAATCGCTACAAGGAACACGACTGGGAGCGGGTGAGAAACGCCCTGATTCAAGCGGCGCCACCGGGCGAGAAAGCCGTGTCGGCTGAGCGTATCAGCAGCCCCGCGACACCCCGGCAGCAACCGGCTGATCTCGTACCGCCACCGGCCAAACTGGCAGCAGCACCGCTGCCGATTGCACGGCCCCCACAGCGTCGAAGCTCCAGCAGCGGCTACCTCAAAAAACGACGCTGAGTGAAAACGCGCAGTTGCACACCACGTTGTCTTTTTACTTTAGAGCGATTCCCATGGCCTTTACCCAACAGCAACTCGATGCGGTCGAGAAGGCAATTGCGCGCGGCGAAAAAATCGTGCGCTACGCGGATCGCAACGTTGAGTACCGCGACATCGACGAACTGCTCAGGGCACGCGACGAAATTCGCAGCTCACTGATCGCGGCGGCCGGTCCTCGGTCGCGCATTGTGCGGCTTTATCATGGAGGCAAGGGACTGTAATGGCTCATCACTTTCCCACCTTGGGCCGCAGCGGTTTCCTGATCCCCTCAAACATCAAGGCCAGTTACGAAGGGGCCGCCGAAGGGCGCCGTTCCGCCAGTTGGGATGCACCCGACGCTGGCTTCAACAGCATTGCCATTCCGGCGTTACGCAACCTGCGTTCGCGCTCCCGCGCGGCGGTGCGCAACGACCCGTACGCCTTCAACGTCATTGATAAACGGGTCAGCAACCTGATCGGCACCGGCATCACTCCACGGCCGAAAACCCAGGACGATGACCTTCGGCACCTGCTGCAGGAACTCTGGGCCGATTGGGCCGAAGAGTCCGACGCCGATGGTCTGACTGACTTCTATGGACAGCAGGCACTGATCGCGCGGACGGTTGAAACAGCCGGCGAGTGTTTTGTCCGCCTGCGTCCGCGCAGCCTCGATGAAGGTCTGGTGGTGCCGTTGCAACTTCAGGTGTTGGCGCCGGAGTTTGTCCCGCACGACAAGTTCGAGATAGCGCGTAACGGCAACATCATTCGCGCCGGGATCGAGTTCAGCCCGGACAGCCGTCGGGTCGCGTACTGGATGTACCGTTCGCATCCGGGCGATGCCTCCTCATTGAACAGCGGGTACAACCAACTGGTGCGCGTACCGGCCAGTCAGGTGCTGCACATCTTTGAGCCGGTYGAACCGGGGCAGTTGCGTGGTCTGCCACGCTTGTCACCGGTTCTGAAACGCCTGCGCAGCCTGGACAACTACGACGATGCGGTGCTGTTCCGCCAGGAAGTGGCCAACCTGTTTGCCGGCTTTATCAAAAAGCCGTCACCGGATGACATCCAGACCCCGGTGGACCCGGTCACTGGCGCGCCACTGAACCTCGCTTCGGATGGCTTCACGCCCATGGTGGCGTTGGAGCCCGGGACCATGCAGGAGTTGTTGCCCGGGGAGGAGGTCGAGTTTTCCACGCCACCGGATGCCGGCAACAACTATCCCGACTTCATGCGTCAGCAATTGATGGCGGCAGCCGCCGGCGCCGGGATGCCGTACGAGATCCTCACCGGCGACATGCGCGACGTGAATGACCGCGCACTGCGGGTGGTGCTCACCGAGTTCCGACGTCGACTGGAGCAGCTGCAATTTGGTGTGTATGTGCACCAGTTGTGCCGCCCGGTGCGTGCGGCCTGGATGGACATGGCCGTGCTCAGCGGTGCCGTACTGTTGCCGGACTATGCCCAGCGGCGCCGCGAGTACCTGCGTACGCGCTGGGTGCCACAAGGCTGGGCCTATATCCATCCGGTTCAGGATGTTCAGTCACGCACGATGGAAGTTAACGCCGGCTTTGCTTCGCGCAGCGAGATGGTCCTGCGCACCGGTTATGACGCCGAAACGGTGGACGAAGAAAACGCTGCCGATGCCGAACGGGCTCGGGGCAAAGGTCTTAATTACAGCACGCTCGTCGAACTGCTTCAGGCGTTCGACGACAAGGAGCAAACATGAGCAAGAACACGCCTGCGCGCATTTACAACCGGGCCGGTCAGCGGGTGCCGGTGCAGGACAAAAGCTGGTACGCCGTGCACGCCAGCGGCGAAGCCGCCGAGCGCGTGATTGAAGTCTTTGTGTATGGCGAGATTGGTACCTGGGGCATTACCGCGAGTCAGTTTATGCAGGATCTGCGCGCCGTCGATGACGGGGTGTCGCCGGTGATCGCGGCGTTTAACAGCATCGGCGGCGACCTGTTTGACGGATTGGCTATGCACAACACGTTGTCACGGCTGGGCGAGCGGTGCACGGCACGTATTGATGCCTTGGCTGCGAGCGCGGCCAGTGTCGCCGTGTGCGGTGCACACAAGGTGGTGATCGCGTCCAACGCGATGCTGATGATCCACAACCCATGGACCTATGCGGCCGGCGATGCCGACAGCTTTCGCAAGGTGGCCGATGTCCTCGACCAAACCATGGAAGCGATCATTGCAGCCTACAAGGCCAAAGCACCCACCATCGATGAGGCAGAGCTGCGCGATATGGTGGCCGCCGAGACCTGGTTGACTGCGAAGGAGGCGGTGGCCTTGGGGCTGGCCGATGAAGTGGGTGACGGCGTCCAGGTCAAAGCGTGTCTGGGGCAGGGCGGGGTGATGCAGCGTTACCAGCACACCCCAGCTGAATTGCTGGCCCAGCTCGACGAGCCCGCAGAACATGAACCTATCCCCGAACCCACCGAGCTACCCGTACCGCCGGTGATGGACGCGGCCAAGCTGGCGTTGTTGATCACTCAGCGTTGTGCCGAGTCAGGGATCAGCAACCTGGTCGCGCCGTTGCTCAGTTCGACCCAGCTTGAAAGCGAAGAGATCGTCCTGGCGGGGCTGACCCGGGCCAAGGCGGTGCATGACCTGTGTGTTGCGGCACGCCTGCCAGAGCTGGGCGTCGAATACGTGGCAGCGGGGCTGGACGAACCCGCGGTGCGGGCGCGGCTGTTCGACAAAATCGTCAGCAGCGGCAACGGCTTTGAAATTGACAACAGCTTGCCCCTCAATCATGACCCGGCACCGAAGGTGCAGGCGAAACAACCGGACCCCCCTTCCATCTGGGCGGCCCGTCAGGCCGCCCAGGCGGGTCAATCCCACAGTGCAAAAGGAGCACGAGCATGACCGTAAAGTACGAAACGCTACACGCTGGCGAGTTTCTGCTCTCCGAAGGAGCCGGGAAGATCTCTCGTGAATCCATTCTGGTGGCTGCTGGTGCCGCATTGAATGCCGGCCAGGTGCTGGGGCTGATCACCGCGACCAATGAGTTTGCGCCCTACGATCCCGTCGCCACTGACGGCACCGAAGTGGCGGCCTGCATCCTGTACGGGCCGCTGGGCGAATCGACCGAGGAGCGTCGAGCCAGTGCGGTGGTGCGGCTGGCCGAGGTCAGCGAGGTGCACCTGACCGGGCTTGATGCTGACGCCGAGGTTGCCTTGGCAGCCCAGTTTGTGATCGCCCGCTAAGTTCTTTCGCTCCTTTACCCCCCTTTTCCCAACCCCGCCTTGTGCGGGGTTTTGTCTTTCTGGAGAGTCCTTTCATGGCCGATATTGGCATTTTTACCGACGACGTTTTTTCTGTGTCCTCGCTGACTGCGGCGATCAATGAGCAGGAATACCTGCCAGGTCGCATCAGCAGTCTGGGTCTGTTTCGCGAGGAAGGTATCAGCACCCTGACCGTGCAGATCGAAAAGGACGGCAACACTCTGGCGCTGGTGCCAGCGGGTGAGCGCGGCACCTCGGGGCTGGTCGTGGGTGCAAGCAAGCGTCAGATGATCCCGTTCAATACCGTGCACCTGCCGCAGCGTTTCACCATCAAGGCCGATGAGATTCAGGGCATTCGCGCCTTTGGTACGACGACCGAACTGCAGGCTGTGCAGGGCGTAGTGAATACGCGCCTGAGCAAAGCCAAGCGTCAGCTCGACGCCACTCATGAATTCCAACGCATGGGCGCGCTGAACGGCTTGGTACTGGACGCTGACGGCTCGACGATCCTGCTGAACATTTATCAGGTGTTTGGTGTGCAGCAACAAAGTCTGTCCATGGGCCTGAATGATTCGGCCACCAAGATTCGGGTCAAGTGCGCCGAAGCATTGGACATGCAGGATGACGAGCTCGGCAGTGTCACCAGCTCCGGGGCGCGAGCGTTCTGCGGCAAGAACTTCTGGAACAAGCTGATCACGCACAAATCAGTTGAAGAAACCTACCTCAATACGATCCAGGCAGCCGAGTTGCGCGGTGATGCGCGGGACAGCTTCGAGCTCGGTGGCATTGTCTGGGAGCGCTACCGCGGGCGAATCGCTGGCGTGACCTTTATCCATGACGATCAAGCCTTGTTGATTCCTGAAGGCGTGCCGGATCTGTACATCTCCTGCTTTGCCCCGGCGGATTACATGGAAACGGCCAACACCCAAGGCCTGCCGTATTACAGCAAGCTGGAACCACTGCCGTTCAACAAGGGCATGGCCGGTGAAGCCCAATCCAACCCGTTGCACCTGTGCACGCGTCCACGGGCACAGATCCTGCTGACGCTCTGACCATGGCCTTTCGAGACCTGGTCGCGGAGATCGACAGTGTGGTGTTCGACACCCTGGCCGACGTCGGCTACATCGAAGGTCGACGGATACTGGGTATGTTCTCGGCGCCCTGGTTGCAGCCCAAAATCGGACGCTTGAACACTGGCTTGCGCGAGCCGTGTTTTCACATTCGGGTGGCCGACGCAGTGGGCGTGGAAAAAGCGCAGACGGTGCTGATCGAATTGCCCGTCCTGGACGGTGGTGGCGAGTACACCCTGATTCACCTTGAGCCAGCGGGTGATGGTCTGGTGGCCTTGGTCCTGAGGTTAAAAGCATGAGTGCCGTGCCGGTTTCGCTGCAGCTCTCGGCCAAGGATATGCAAGCGTTCGACAGTCTGGCCAAGGTGGTGCCCAAAGCGGTCGCGGCGGCTCAACGGCGGGCGATCAACAAGACGTTGGGTTGGCTGGCCACGCACATGGCGCGGGATGTCAGCAAGCAGGAACGGATTGCCGTGCGGGCGGTGCGTCAGCGCTTACGCAGTTATCCCACCAAAGGCCAGGGGCAATTGGGCAAGCTTTGGTTCGGCACCAACCCGATGGAGGCCAGCCGGATAGGGAAGCCCAGGCAGGGCAAGGCCGGTGTTTCGGTGGCGGGTCGACGGTATCAGGGCGCTTTTTACAAGCGTGTGTATGGCAACAAGGCCGATATCTGGATTCGCACTTCCAGCAAACATTTCAACCCGGACGACTACCCCGGCAGCAGCGCGTCCGCGGGCGGCGGCACGAGTTCGGGCTGGATCGCGGAAAACGACAATCGCTTTCCACTGGCCAAGGCCAAGGTCTCGCTCGAAGACGTTGAGGGGCCGTTTTACATCTGGGCCAACAAGGCCGACGAGCGTCTGCTGGTGGTGTTCAAACAAGAGATGAACTTTGAACTGCATAAATACCTGAAGGGGAGCGTCCGTGTCTGATCCTGCCTTTTCGTTGGATGCGTTGTACGCGGCCATCGAGGAACACCTCCGCCAAGCTTTACCGACGGTGCGATTTGTCGCGACTTGTCCGGACATTCAGGACCGGGTGGCACTGCCGGCGGTGTTTCTGGAACCCGTTGAGTTTGAACCCGGGCAAGACATCGGTACCGGTGAAACGGTGCTGGTCCAGCGCTTTGAAGCGCGGGTCATTGTCGCGCCCGAGTTGCCACGTCATCAGCAGCTGGGTGCGCAGTTGGCGGCACAAATTGCCATTTTATTGCGGGGACAAACCTGGGGGCTGGATGRCGTCGAACAGGCGCAGTTTGTTGCGTCGCGGCAGGACTGGACCAAACCGGAACTGGATGGCTACACCGTGTGGACGGTGGAGTGGACCCAGCAGATCTACCTCGGCGAGGTTGAGTGGCTATGGCCTGTCGAGCCTCCGGGCTCCCTGTACCTGAACGTCGATGGCTGCACCGGCACCGGCAATGAAGATCACTACTTTCAACCGGAGGATCTGGCATGGGATACGCCAGCGCCGAACATGACCGGATGATCGCGGCGATGCTGCTGCCCTGCGTGGTGGCCGGCGTCGATTTGACTACCGGTCGGGTGCGGGTCAAGGCCGGGACCTGGATCAGTGCCTGGGTGCGTTGGCACAGTCTGGCAGCCGGTAAGGCCCGTCATTGGCGCGCGCCAAGCCTGAATGAGCAGGGCGTGCTGTTCAGTCCCAGCGGTGATCCGGCCATGGGCACTTTTATCCCGGGTCTGTATGGCAACGCCGGGGCACCGCCGGATAACCGCGATCACGTCGAGGCGTGGTACTTCGACGATGGTGGCTCGCTGGTCTACGACTGGCAAGCCGGCAGCTACAGCATCGCGGTGCCCGACGGCAGCCGCGTGACGATCACGGTCGGGGGCTCGCAGTTTGAAGTGACGCCGGATCAAGTCCGGGTGACGGCCAGCCAGATCACGTTGGTGGGTGAGGTGAGCATCGACGGTGCGCTGAGCGTGTCCGGCGACATCACCGGCGCCGGCACGATCATGGACGCCGGGGGCAACAGCAGCAACCACTCGCATTGAGTGAAACATTCACCTTCAGCCCGCCGCGTGCGGGTTTTTTTATACCTGGAGTAAACCCCATGACAAGCAAAACCAAGGAAGTATCAGCCGCCAGTGAGGCGCCCGCGCCGGCCACGCTGAGCCTCTTTCGCGACACGCTGTATACCTCGCGGGTGCTGGTCCTGCTGGACGCCGAGCGCACCTTGAAAGTGGAAAAGGGGCAGGTTGCGGTGGCCTCGGATGACACGGTCGCGCTCGAGTATTTGCATGGTCGCAAGGATTTTGTCGCGGTCGAGGGCTGATCCCATGATCGGGATGATCGGACTGGACCGCCACACCGGCCAACTCATTTCCGGCCTCGATCACCTGCGCCAGTCCATCGAGGACATCTTGTCCACGCCCTTGGGTAGCCGACGCATGCGCCCGGAGTACGGCAGCAAGCTGCGGCGCTTTGTCGACCTGCCGGTCAATGACGGCTGGAAAAGCGCCGTGCAGGCCGAGGTGGCCAGCACGCTGGGCCGTTGGGAGCCACGCCTGAAGCTGGGCCGGGTGCGCGCCGTGGCCATCCTCGACGGGCGTATCACCTTTGAGCTGACCGGGCAGTACCTGGGCAGCGACGTGACTTTGGAGGTGTCCGCATGACCATGGAACTGGCGGCCCTGCCGCCGCCGCAAGTGCTGGAGGACCTCG
>NZ_JBFUIH010000083.1:0-10909 GCF_056401975.1 Pseudomonas sp. P4_C8
ACCGGCAGTACGACAACAAAACGGAGAGTCGCGACCAAAGCACTAAAGCCACTTAACCATACCAACTGCTCGGAGCCGGTAACAACACCGCGGTAAAGGCCGCACATCCAACGCATGGCTACGTTGATTGCCATGATTTGCACTGAAAGAGTCACTACATCAAGCGGTAGTTTTTCTACATTAAGCCAACGGGTGGCAACCAAACCGGACAGTAGATACAATCCAGCGCCGCCCAAAACAGCGACAAGCATGAATATCAGGCTGAGCGCGCGGTAAAGCTGACGATACGCCAGAGCAGGCATCGTACCGCTATGGTAGCGTGCGGTTTCACGAGCAATGGTAGGCGTCAACCCCATGTCAAGTAACCCGAACCAAGCCTGCAACATGGTGAAGAAGCCAATCAGACCATAGGCCTCTGCGCCCATATACTTGATATACAAAGGCAAAATAAGTATGCCTATCAAGGTGACGTAAATCTGACTTATATAGCTTGCAAATATGTTACGCCTCAGAGACAAGATAGATATCAACCTTAATAGTTTAGCATGAATAAATTAAAGAATTTTACCCGCCACATATCATGAGGAAGTTAAAGTCGCGAAACAAAAAAGCAATATGAAATCTTATATTATTCGATTTAAATACATATCTGGTTTTTTAAAAAAGCCTGCTCCAATGCCAGCAAGTCTCTTTTTCTTTCCTTGATTCTTCGGACGGGAACACCTGTGTAAATCCCAAACTCCGTACAACTTTCAGAGACCAAACTCAATGCGCCAACAGCGACACCTTCGGCAAGGGTTACACCAGGAAGAACGATGCTGCCACAGCCAATAATCACATGACGGCCAATAGTGACATCTGCGAAATTGATGTTGGTAAACTCCTCGGAAACCATTGGATTGGTCATACTGGAACCACTATAGTCATCATTACTACTATAAATTGCAACTTTCGATGAGATGTTACTGAAGTCGCACAGAGTTATTTTCCCGGCGCCGATGAGCGAAGTGTATACAGCAATATGAATATAGCACCCGATTTCAATACCACCGATGCCCGCAGAGAGCACGCAGAAGTCATCGATCCGCACATTATTGCCAATGACGATGTTTGCGCAATTATAGTAGGCGGCTTTGTCGGAAAGGCGCGAATTTTCTCCTACATGGGAGAACCCCATCTGTTCTATTTGTTCGCGGCTGAGCAGTCCCATCTCAAGCAGCCCTCACGACATGGATAATTCGGGCGAGGTCATCACTGGTGATATCTGAATAAATTGGCAGGCAAAGAACCTTCTCGGAGACCTCATTAGCTACAGGAAGGTTGTTGCGCTGCGCCGATAACATGCCCCGATACATTGGGAATTCGCTGATTAGCGGATAAAAGTATCGTCGTGAAAAAATATTGCTATCTTTAAGTTTCTGGTACAACTCATCACGACTTAAAGGGTGATCCGACTCAATTAAAATCGGAAAATACGAGTAGTTCGCAGCGGCCTGACTGCCGCCCTCTACGATTCGAATACCGTTTACCCCCTGGAGTTCCTCACGATATATCCTGTCAACTTCGCGCCGACGGGCAATTACTTGGTCGATATGCTTGAGTTGCAATAAGCCAAACGCTGCATTGATTTCACTCATTTTCCCGTTAATACCGGGAGCGACCACGGTGATTTCATCAACAAAACCAAAGTTCTTCAATTGATCAATACGTTTCTTGGTCTTGGCATCTGGACAAATAATTGCCCCACCTTCAAAGGTATTGAAGACTTTTGTAGCATGAAAGCTCAGCACACTCAGATCGCCATGCCGCAAGATGCTGCCTCCGGCGTCTTTTACACCGAAGGCGTGAGCGGCATCGTAAATCACGCGTAAGTTATAGTTGTCCGCGATCTTCTGAATAGCCTCGACGTCGCAAGGATTACCGTAGCAATGCACCGGCATAATGGCGGTAGTCTGCGGAGTAATGGCAGCTTCGACCTTTGCAGGATCGAGGTTAAGGGTGTGAGGATCGATATCGACGAATACTGGCTTAATGCCATTCCACAACAGTGAGTGGGCGGTGGCAACGAATGAATACGGTGTAGTAATGACCTCGCCAGTTACGCGCAGTGCCTGCAATGCAGTGAGTAACGCAATGGTACCGTTATTGAACAGCGCAATATGCTCGACACCGAGGTAGTCGCATAGCTGCTGCTCCAACTGCTGATGCATTGGGCCGCCATTGGTGAGGATTTTTTTGTCCCAAATTTGCTGCAAATAAGGGATGAACTCTTCCAGCGGCGGCAGGTAGGGTTGGGTGACGTAAATCGGTTTTTCGCTCATTACTTGTCCTCGACCAACGACAATAGATACTGACCATAGCCGTTCTTGCTCAGAGACTGGCCAATGCCACGCAGATTGTCCACGCTCAACCAACCATTATTAAAGGCRATCTCTTCCAGGCAGGCTACCTTGTAGCCTTGGCGCTTCTCGATAGTTTCCACGAAATGCGCCGCTTCCAGCAGGCTTTCGTGGGTGCCAGTATCCAGCCAGGCGAAGCCACGGCCGAGCAACTCTACGTGCAAGTCTCCTCGCTCCATATACGCCTGATTAATGCTGGTAATTTCCAGCTCGCCACGCGCAGAAGGCTTGACTTGTTTGGCGATATCAATCACGTCGTTATCGTAAAAATACAACCCAGTCACGGCATAGTGGGATTTTGGTTTGAGCGGTTTTTCTTCGATGGAGATGGCGCGCTTGTGCTCGTCAAACTCAACCACACCGAAGCGCTCCGGGTCCTTGACCTGGTAGCCGAACACGGTAGCGCCTTTGCTGCGGGCAACTGCCGCGCGCAGCATGGGACCAAAACCTTGGCCGTAGAAGATGTTGTCTCCCAGCACCAGGCAGACGTTATCCTGGCCAATAAACTCTTCACCAATGATGAAGGCTTGGGCCAAGCCATCCGGCTTGGGCTGCACCGCATAGCTAAGGTTGATGCCTAGATCGCGGCCATCCCCGAGTAAGCGCTGAAAACCACTAATGTCTTCTGGTGTGCTGATTAACAAAATGTCACGGATACCCGAGAGCATTAGCACCGACAGCGGGTAATAAACCATCGGTTTGTCATAAACCGGCAGCAGTTGTTTGGACACGCCCTTGGTGATGGGGTAGAGCCGGGTACCGGAACCGCCGGCGAGGATAATGCCTTTCATGTACTGCATCCTTATGCCTTAACGCCCAGGCGCTCACGTTGATAGCTGCCATCTTGTACGCGGCGGCACCATTGCAGATTGTTCAGATACCACTCAACGGTCTTACGAATCCCAGACTCGAAGGTCTCGATGGGCGTCCAGTTAAGCTCGCGCTGAATCTTGCTGGCGTCGATGGCGTAGCGCAGATCGTGGCCGGGGCGGTCTTGGACGTGGGTGATCAAGCTGGCGTGCGGGCAATGTGGCGAGTCGGGCCGTAACTCGTCGAGCAGAGCGCAGAGCGCATGCACCACCTCGATATTTTTTTTTTCGTTATGACCGCCGATGTTATAGGTTTCGCCGAGCTCGCCTTCGGTGACTACCTTGTACAGCGCGCGGGCGTGATCCTCGACATGGAGCCAATCACGAATCTGATCGCCTTTGCCGTACACAGGCAGTGGCTTGCCTTCCAGGGCGTTGAGGATGATCAACGGCACAAGCTTTTCCGGGAAGTGGTACGGACCGTAGTTATTCGAGCAATTGGTGATCAGCGTCGGCAGCCCATAGGTACGACTCCAGGCGCGTACCAGGTGGTCGGAACTGGCCTTGCTGGCTGAATACGGCGAGCTGGGCGCGTAAGGCGTGGCTTCGATAAACAGTTCGGCTGGATCGTCGAGATCGCCATACACTTCATCGGTGGAGATATGGTGAAAGCGAAACCCGGCTTTGCGGCTGTCGTCCAGACCTTGCCAATACTGGCGAGCAACTTCCAGCAAGGTATAGGTGCCAACGATATTGGTCTCAATAAACGCCGCGGGGCCGTCGATGGAGCGATCAACGTGACTTTCCGCCGCCAGATGCATCACGGCATCGGGATGATGCTCGCGAAACACTCGCTCAACTTCGGCGCGATCGCAGATATCCACCTGTTCGAAGGCGTAGCGCTCGCTACCGATGATGTCAGCCAGTGATTCGAGATTGCCGGCGTAGGTGAGTTTATCGAGGTTGACTACCGAATCATTGGTGTTGCGAATGATCTGGCGAATAACCGCAGAACCAATAAAGCCGGCGCCGCCGGTGACGAGAATTTTCATTCTTCACTCTTTTTAGCTGTTGCGAAGCGTTATCAGTTTACTTGCTGGCGACGCTTCGCCGACATGCTACGAATCAAGGCAATAAACACACCTAGCATACCGCCAAGAACAACCCCAAGAGCCAGTATCAGCGCTTTTTTAGGTTTGATTGGAGTGTCGGGAGCTTCGGCAATATTATCCAAGGTGAAAACCGCAACGTTAGTTGGACTCACGCTAACCTTGGATAGAAAATCCAGTTGATTTTCAAAATCGCGTAGACCGGCTATAAATGGGTCGTCATTCGTGCGGCTTTGCAGCACTGCCAGTTCGGCGCGAATGGCCTTGGCACCGCGCATATACATCAAATTGCCATCAACGAACTGCTCCAACTCACCATCCGACGATGTTCTGCTGGCTTTGACCTGCGGCGCTTGCACACCCACTTTATCTGCAACGGTTAAAGCTTCTTGCAGGCGAGCAATTCGGTCTTCACGAAGTTTTCTGGCACTCTCGCGCAATACCTCAATTCGACTCTTGATCGACTTGACTCGCGTACTGATTTCAGTCTTGGCTGTATCAACCATATCTTGCCGAGTCTTGGCCGCCGCCCGTTCGACGTACAAGTTTGCCCACTCTGCCGCCCTGCTCGACACTGCGGACTGCACTGCCACTTCGAATCGATCTGGGTTGTTCTTAATATCAGGATTGCTGATGACCAGTTTCTTGTTTAGAGCCTCCCGAAGCTGATCCTTTGTTTTTGAGCTTGCGTCAGCTTCCTGCGCGGGAAGATAGACCTGCTCGAAAAAGCTATTGCGCTGCCCCTCTGAACGAAGGTTCTGAGTAAACATGGAATAAACTTTTTTCTCAGTAAATTCTGKCAGCCCAGCCTCCGCTCGCCCCAGATTATAGCCAACGATATCTGCCAAGCGAGGCGGCAACAAACTGGTTTTTGCCTCGTAGACTGCCGCGGACAAAAAGGCATAACTAGCGGCTACGACTGCAGTCAACAGCGTCACAAGAGCAATCAGCAGCTTTTGCTTCCATAGATTCTCAAGCAACTCAACTAAATCAATCTCGTCCGAGGGTTGGTAGCTGTTTACGGGTGGGATCTGACTCACTGAAACTCCGGATCAAGAAAAAATCAATATCGTCAGCTCAGCAATGGGGATGGGGACTAAAAAATCCGCTCGCAATCCTTTGATTCTTTGACCTGGATAAAAGCCTCTCCTTGAGACGCGCCAAAGAAGAGATTCCTCACTGCCGACACGAACTATAAACTCAGCACGGCATTCTCTCAGATATGCGAACTATTACAAGACTTGACAGACCAGACGCAAAACTGACCTTCCCGTCAGTCCCTACAACGCCATTACTCCTCCTCATTCACCCGATCCCGCAACTCCTTCCACGGCTTGAAATGCGGAACGAACTTGCCATCCAAGCTTGCGCAATCGCCGGTCTTAGGGTTACGCCCGACCCGTGGCGCACGGAAATGCAGGGAGAAGCTGCCAAAGCCACAGGATAGATCAGCCCGGATACTGCGTCGCCTGCAGGTTTTCCCGGGCCTTTGTGACGTAGGCGAGCGTCACCGCCACGGCAGCCATTGCCACTGGGTTGAAGCTAAATACCAAGCCCGCCAAAAACGCTGTGACGGTCGCCGCCAGGCGGCCCTGCTGAACGAGTTGCAACCTCGATTCAGCGTCCATTCAGTTTCTCTGCGCGGCCGTCAACTCAGATACAAGCTGTTGAGCCGTCGGCAGCTTGGTGAATACAAGTGCCCCGTCGATCGCGACAGCCGGGACCGTGAGAACGCCCTGCCCCACCGCTTAGTCGATGTTCTTAACGATGTCGATCTCGCTCCAAACCGCTCCGCCGGGAAACGCTGCGAGCACGACGTCCTTGAGGTCGAGCCTGGACACGCTGCAGTTGCCGCATCCATCAGCATAAAAGACTTCGATCTTCATTGTTCAGCGTCCACGGGCACATGCTTCAGCCCATTCAGGATGGGGCAGTCAACTGGAGCGATCCGGGCCTGAGCACCCGCGCCGCGCGTGAGTACCTTGAAGGCCTCGATGAAGAGGCTTTGGCCGAAACGCTACCGAAACGCCTGTCGCTGGCGGATCCTCAAACCCACTGGACCGCTGCTCCTGCCGGCCCAGCTTTCTACGCTTACTCCACGAATTATCTGATCGATACCGAGCACGGCGTGATCATGGATGTGGAACCCACACCGGCTCATCGAACCGCAGAAGTCGAGAGCACCAAGACGATGATCGATCGGGTCGAAGCGCAGTTCGACATCAAGCCAGATCGCCTCATTGGCGACACCGCTTACGGCACAGCGCCGATGCTGGCCTGGATGGTGGAGGAAAAAGACATCGAACCGCATGTGCCGGTGTGGGACAAAACTGAGCGCAAGAACGACAGCTTTTCGAGTAACGATTTCCACTGGAATGAAGAGGCTGAGGAATACCGCTGCCCGGCCGGCAACGTATTACGCGGCGAATGGCGAGCCTTCAAGAACGAGCGTTCACACGTCACAGAAGCCAACACCATCATCTTCCGATCCATGCAGACCGACTGCGCGACATGTCCGATGAAAGCCAAGTACTGCCCGAACACTTCGATTCGCAAGATCGTCCGCAGCATCCATGAAGCCGCTCGTGATGTGACTCGACGCATCGCGGCGACGCCGGAGTACGTGCGCTCTCGCCACGAACGTAAGAAGGTCGAAATGTTGTTCGCCCACCTCAAGCGAATCCTGAAACTGGATCGCTTGCGACTACGTGGCATGAGTGGCGCGTCCGATGAGTTCACGCTGGCGGCCGCGGTACAGAACCTGCGACGTCTGGCCAAACTTGCATCTCAAGGGCCACCTTCTACGGGATAGGTGCGCCTGCACGAAGCTAAAAACCTCAAACTAACCCATTAACAGAGCAGCAAAGGTCAACGAAGGGCCGAGAAACCACTCAATGTGGTGATTAGGTTCTCCGGTGGTGGTCGTGCCTGAGTTCAGGTGAGCTGAAAATCCGACTTTTTCAACAGAATCGGCCAAAAGCGGACACCCAACCCTCGGCGTCCAGAGATGTCAGCGCGTCACCAAGTGGACCCCACCTGCTTCGCCATCGCAGCAGCTTATCTGCTAATCGGATTCCCTATTCATGCCCTGTTGATTCCTGGAAGCACAAAACAATCGCCTCACCCCGTCATTATAGAAACACGCAATACATCAGAGCTTCGCCCCGATACTACCAATCACCTGTTCTTGTTGATTGGCGCCATGTTGACGATTCTGGCATTGGTCGTATCAGGTATCTCAGTACACCTGCTCAATGTCCTCAAGCAATTGGGGATCGCGACCGCTGTGACCTTGGCCATCGGCATGGTGATTGGGCCCTCGCAAGTCGCGGCACGGCTGGCAGAGTTTTCCATAGTTAGAAATCTCCACCCAACTTGGTCCGCACGAGCCGGTGTGTTGCTTTTGTTGCCGCTGACCGAAAACTGACCCAGTAAAGGCTGTTCTGCCGACTGAAAACTGACCCAGGCGTTCAACTGCTCCTCCTCAATTTTTGAGCAGGAGAACACAGGGTGATCAGCATGGAAATGATGGGCAAAATTCGGTGCATGTATTTTCGCGACAAGCTGTCGCTGCATCAGATTGCCAAGCGTACCGGGCTGTCGAGAAATACCATCCGAAAATGGGTCAGAGCGCCCGAAGCAGCTCAGCCGGCTTACCAGCGGTGCGCAGCCTTCAACAAACTCAGTCCGTTTCACCAGACGCTGGAGCAGGCGCTCAAGGCCGATTCGTTTCGGGCCAAGCACAATCGCAGGAGCGCCAAAGCACTCTTCGAACAGATCAAGGCCGAGGGCTGCGACGGCGGCTACAGCCAGCTCACCGCCTTCATACGTTCGTGGCGCGGTGAGCAAGGCAAATCCTTACGGGCCTTTGTACCGTTGACGTTCGCCCTCGGTGAGGCCTTTCAGTTCGACTGGAGCGAAGAAGGCCTGCTGATCGGTGGCCTGTTTCGACGGATCCAGGTTTCCCACATGAAGCTGTGCGCCAGTCGCGCATTTTGGTTGGTTGCGTATCCCAGCCAGGGCCACGGACTGGCAGCATTACATCCCGCTTATCGAACGCAAGCCCGGTGCGCTGCGCAATGGCGCTCCGTTTGCCGATCTGCCGAAGCCGTTGCTGCTTCTCAAGCGCGGTCTGAGGCGTCACGCCAATGGTGATCGGGTCATGACGCAGGTACTGGCGGCTGTTCCCATCGCCGGGCTCGATGCCGGGTTGGTGGCTGTGGAGTTGGTACTTGAATCAGGCAGCTTGAGCGCTGACCACATCCTGAAGGTTCTGGCACGACTGACATCGACAGCAGCCCCTCCGTCCGCCGAAACCAGCCTTCAACTCAAGGTGGCGCCTGTCGCCAATACCGCGCGCTACGACCGGCTCCGTACCACCGATGAAGAGACTCGCAATGCGTGATCTTATGGCGGAACTCAAGGAGCTGCGTCTGCATGGCATGGCCAGCGCCTGGGAAGAACTTGCGTCCCAAGGCGAAGCCTCGACGGCGTCGTCGAAATGGCTGCTCGAACACCTGCTTCAACAGGAACATGCAGATCGCGCCGTACGCTCGGTGAATCATCAGATGAACATGGCCAAACTGCCCATGCATCGTGATTTGGCAGGCTTCGACTTCAGCGCTTCCAGCGCAGACGCCCGCGTGGTCAGGGATCTGTCCAGCCTGGAGTTCACCGATACCGCGCAGAATGACGTGTAATTGGCGGGCCTGGAACCGGCAAAACACACCTGGCCACCGCCTTGGCCGTGTCCGGAATCACGACGCATAACAAACGCGTGCGCTTCTACTCCACGGTGGATCTGGTCAATTTGCTGGAGCGCGAAAAACACGAGGGTAAGGCGGGCCGAATCGCTCAAGGGCTGCTTCGCACAGACCTGGTGATACTCGATGAACTGGGTATTTGCCTTTTAGTCAGAGCGGTGGTGCCCTGTTATTTCACCTGCTGTCCAAGCTATACGAGCACACCAGCGTGGTCATCACCACCAACCTCAGCTTCTCGGAATGGTCAAGGGTGTTCGGTGACGCCAAGATGACCACGGCGTTGCTGGATCGGCTGACGCACCACTGCCACATCGTCGAAACAGGCAAGGAGTCCTACCGCCTGCAACACAGCAGCTTGGTCGCCCAGACAAAGATCAAATCACGTGAGCGAAAGCGCAAGGACAGTGACGGCACAGAGGACGATGAACCGTTTTGATCGACACCGGGAATACCCTGCCGTATGCCTGCATGCGGTGGGGCTTAGTGCCTATGTCAGCGGGACAGTGCTGCTAAGCTTATCCACAATTACTGATGCAAAAATCAGCAATCGGCCCTAGGTCAATTTTCAATCGGCAAAGTGGGTCAATTTTTCATCAGCGCCACCACCCAACCTATCAAGCTGTCTTACAGACAGGCTAATAATCTGCTGGGCCACTATATTTTTTAAACCCAAGCCTCCACAAAATCAAAACTTAGGAACAATATCAATGTACGGAAGCAACGGATATAAAAAATTAGACAACGGATACCTTATCAGCACATTTATATTTGAAATAAACAAACACAAAATCAACAACAAATACRGAACATATCTAAAAGAGCCCTTTACATCCACTCTCAACATAAAAACGCTAAAAACAACAAAAGCGAACTGCCAAAGCCTATCACCTATAGCACCAAGAGACGTAGCAAACACCAAGGCGGACAATGCAGGGACTGAAGAAATTAAAAATGKCAACAAAATCCTTCCTTCGGCACCCATTGACTCCAAGACGCATTTTCTCGACGACACGATTTTATAGAAAAAACCCCCAACTAATAATATGCCCGCCAATGAAATACTATTAAACCCAACCGACCCAACATATTTGCCGCTATAGTCTTCCATCTTACTTACATTCAATAGCGCAATAGCCTTGTCAACCACTAACCCACTCACCCCCAATCCGAGTCCTGTCAAGGCAAGTCTTAAAGCACTTTGGCTGAAAAAATTATAGAACAACCAAAAAAAACCAAAAAAACAAAAAACAAAAGCCGCCTGCACGTGAAATGAAATAGAAGAAACCAGGAGAACAAAGCCTATAAGTTTTCTATCTTTTAAAAGGCAATACCCACCAAAAATAATTAAAGTCAAAGCACAACCGGCGCGTATTGCATTAGCCTCAAACAATGTAATCGCGTAAATGTTTATCAGCACGATCCAGGCCCAATTTATACCAAGCCTTCTCATTATGAAAACCCTCGTCATTAGCGATATCGTAGCGATTAACGCGTAGACTAACTCTGGACTTTCAGTGATAAAAAACAGAGCCCTCACAAACAGTACAAAACCAACCTCCAACAGGCCTGAAGGGGGAACACTTACGTAAATAATTGGCAAATTACTTTGCAGCGATAAAAAAATATCACTCAGCTGCATTTTTTGTATAGCGTCAAAATAGCCTATATAAAAAATATAATCATATGAAAAACTTTCCCGCGCAGAATAAAACGAACAGAAAGCCAATATTAAAAATAGTACATATAAATTAAAACTAAAAAGACTTCGCGCCGCAGAATAAACGACGCCAAACCCTTGCTGTTTTTCTTGCACTTAATTACCCCTTACC
>NZ_JBFUIH010000084.1:0-16610 GCF_056401975.1 Pseudomonas sp. P4_C8
GTGTTCTGGGGCGAGACCATTCTCAACCCGGTGCACTCGATCAGCTACGGCCAGTCCGGCCTCGACCTGGCCAAACTGGCTGCGTCGCCGGGTACAGAAGCCAAGGAGTTGTTCGTTCCGCGTAACCAGTTGTCGATGTCGTTCACCGTTAACCCCGAGTTGACCGTCGGGGCCCAGTACTTCATGGATTGGGACGCCGCTCGCCTGCCTGAAGCGGGCACCTACTACGGTGGTTCCGATCTGTTGGGCTTTGGCGCGAAATCGTTCCTGTTGGGCAACACCAACGCCGTGGTTCCGGGCAGCCCGCTGGGTTGTGGCCTGGCACCGTGCAACGCGTTGACCAACGTGCGTCGCGGTCATGACCTGGATCCGCACAACAGCGGTGACTGGGGCGTGRTGGCCAAGTGGTCGCCGGCCTGGCTGGACGGGACGCTCGGCGTCTACTACCGCGAAACCTCGGACATCCTGCCGCAAGCCTGGCTGGATGCCAGAGGCATCTCCTCGGCCAACCCGAACGGCACCCGGCCAGCCGGGCAAGTGCCGGCGGTGGTCAACACGCTCAACTCGTTGAGCACCGCCACCTATCAACTGGCCTATGCCGACAACATCAAGATTGCCGGTCTGAGTCTGTCCAAGGATGTCGGTGG
This sequence comes from Pseudomonas sp. P4_C8, assembly GCF_056401975.1. NCBI lineage: Bacteria > Pseudomonadati > Pseudomonadota > Gammaproteobacteria > Pseudomonadales > Pseudomonadaceae > Pseudomonas > Pseudomonas sp. P4_C8. Next base: position 648 of record NZ_JBFUIH010000084.1, read on the forward strand.
TGTGAGCGTGGGTTCGGACCTGAACRTCCGTCACAACATGCCGCTGGCCAGTATCCCGGCCATCGTCAGCACCACCAGCCCGCTGGGYCTGGGCCAAGGCCTCGGCCTGTTGCCGGCGCGCACSGCKTCCACGGGKGTGATCTACGACACCCCGAGCCGCGGCGACAGCMTGAGCGCCACTGGCGATACCTTGCACTGGACGCTGAACGGTCTGATGACCCTGCCGAAAACGCCGGTGTTCGATTCGGCAACCCTGCTGGGCGAGCTGTATTACAGCAACCTGCTCAAGCTCGATGACAAGAACGAAGCGCTCTACAAGGGCAAAGGCACCTATCGCGGCATCGACCAGCCGACCCGGGACAACTGGGGCGTCGCGGTCAACTTCACACCGACCTGGTACCAGGTGTTTCCCGGTGTTGACCTCAACGCGCCAATGTCCGTCAACGTCGGCCTCGCCGGCGTGTCACCGGTCTCCGGTGGCGGTGCCAAGGACACTGGCAACTATGCGTTGGGCGTCGGCGCCATTGTGTACAACAAATACTTTGTCGACCTGAAGTACGTGGACTCCTTCGGCCAAACCGACAAGTGCAATAAAAGTGGCGTGAGCACCGGCCCGACCGGTGGCGATGGCTCTACTCCAAACGCCTTTAGCGGCAACGAAAACTACGCCTGTTTCGCCGGTGGCTACTCGTCCTTCTCCGGTGGTGGTGCAACGACTGAGGACCGTGGCGCCGTGTACCTGACGATGAAAACAACCTTCTGATTTACAACTTTGATTCACCACTGATTTGCTCAATGCAAGCAGGAGAATAACAATATGAAATTTGCACAAACCGTGTTGGCTGCCTCGCTGGCGATGATCGTCGCCGCCCAGGCACACGCCGCTGTATCGGCTCAAGACGCCGCCAAACTGGGCACCAGCCTGACCCTGGTCGGCGCTGAAAAAGCCGGTAATGCCGATGGTTCCATCCCCGCCTATGACGGCGGCTTGACCACGCCGCCGGCCAGTTTCAAGGCCGGTGACAGCATGCGTCCGGACCCGTTCGCTGCTGAAAAGCCGCTGCTGGTCATCGACGGCAAAAACGTCGATCAGTACAAAGGCCTGCTCAGCGCCACCACGGCGGAACTGGCCAAGCGTTTCCCGACCTTCAAAGTCGAGGTGTACCCGACTCACCGCACCGTCGCGCTGCCTAAAGCCATCCTCGACAACGGCGTGAAAAACGCCACCGGCGCCAAGTCCCTTGAAGGTGGCCTGGCCATCGACAACGTGCTACCAGGCGTGCCGTTCCCGATTCCGCAATCGGGTAACGAAGCGATGTGGAACTTCCTGCTGCGCTATCAGGGTGTGAGCATCAACTCCAAGTACGACTCCTGGAACGTTGACTCCGCAGGCGTTCCAAGCCTGGCGACCACCGGGATGGCGTTCATTTCTTATCCGATCTACGAAAACCTGGCGCAGCCGATCAGCAGTGCTGACGTGTACTACCAGATGAAGTTGCAGTACACCGGCCCGGCGCGTCGTGCCGGCGAAGCGGTGATGCTCAAGGACGCCGCCAACCCGCTGCAACAACCACGTCGTGCCTGGCAGTACTTGCCTGGTCAGCGCCGTGTGAAGCTGGCACCGAACCTGGCCTACGACACGCCTAACCCAGGCACCGCCGGCGCCGGTACATACGACGACGTCTTCGTATTCAACGGTGCGCTGGATCGCTACGACTGGAAGTTGGTCGGCAAGCAGGAAATGATCGTGCCTTACAACACCTACAAGCTGACCTACGTCCAGGATCCGAAGTCGATCACGACTCCGAACCACCTGGCCCCGGACTTCGTTCGTTGGGAAAAACACCGTGTATGGGTCGTCGAGGGCAACCTCAAGGCTGGCGCTCGTCACATCTACCAGAAGCGTCGCTTCTACCTTGACGAAGACAGCTGGACCGCTTTGGCCTCGGATCAATATGACGCTCGTGGTCAGCTCTACCGTGGTTCGTTTGCCTTCCTCAGCCAAAGCTATGACAAGCAGGTCCCTGACTCCACTCCGTTCATGATCTATGACCTGGTGGGCGGTTCCTACAACATCAACGGTGTAGTCGGCCCGTACGGCGGCATCAAGTACATCGATCCGCTCTCCAAGGCGCAGTGGTCGTCGGAGTCCCTGGCGGGCGCCGGCATTCGCTAAGCAAACCGCAACAAAGCGTCCAACGGTCCACGGCCCACAAGGCCGTGTGACCGCGCGAGGGTCGGTGCAAGCCGATCATCGCGGCGACAGTTTTTAACGTCGGGCTGCACATTGCAGTCCCTGACGCGGTTTTCCCAAGAGGACGCGGTATGGGTTCGTACAAAAAGTACCTGCAGTTGGCGTTTGGCGCCGTGCTTGTCTTGTCGCAGGGCGTCACTCAGGCGGCCGGCTATATCGATGTGCTGGATCTGCCCGCCAAAGTCAGTGCGTTGGCAGTCAGCAGTCCGTTGTCCGGCATGACCCGCGCAGGCGACCGATTGGTAGCCGTCGGGCAGCGTGGACACATTCTCTATTCAGATGACAGCGGCAAACACTGGCAGCAAGCAGCTGTGCCAGTGAGTGCCGATCTCAGTGCTGTGAATTTTCCATCGGCCAGGGAAGGCTGGGCGGTCGGCAATGATGGCGTGGTGTTGCACAGCAGCGATGCTGGCGTGACCTGGCGCAAGCAATTGGACGGCCGTCAGATCGGTGAATTACTGGTCAAGCATTATGGTGCGTTGGCGAGTGCCGAACCTGACAACGAAGAATGGTCGCATTGGGCCGCCGAAGGCCAGCGACTGATGGAGCAGGGCGCGGACAAACCCTTGCTCGACGTCTGGTTTGCCAATGAGCAGGTCGGCTATGTGGTCGGCGTGTTCAACCTGATTCTGCGTACTGAAGACGGTGGCCAAACCTGGACCCCGTATCAGGACCGCACCGACAACCCGCAAGGCTTTCACCTCAACGCCATTGCCTCGACCGGTGACGGCTTGTACATCGCCGGCGAGCAGGGCCTGTTGCTCAAATGGGATGACGCCAGCCAGCGCTTCGCCGCCGTGCCGACGCCTTATCAGGGCAGCTTTTTCGGCGTGCTCGGCAAGCCAGGGGAAGTGCTCGTCTATGGCTTGCGCGGCAACGTATTGCGCAGCACCGACGGCGGCCAGAGTTGGACCGCGCTGGACAGCGGCCTGCGCATCAGTATCACCGCCGGCCTCATCGATGACCGTGGCGACTACCGCCTGTTCACCCTGGGTGGGCAGATGCTGGTCAGCCAGGGCACTGGCGCGCAATTGCACCTGGTTCAGCAACCCGTACCGACGCCAGTAGCTGGCGCCACCGAGGCCTCCAACGGCTCGCTGGTGGTGGGTGGTTTGCGTGGTGCCCTGGCACTGTCCGTCGATAAGACCTCGAACCCTTAAAGCGAGAACCCAGACATGGGCAATATAAAACAAGAAGCCATGCCGGTGATCCGCGACATGCGTGATTTCGACCGTCGCTCCGGCAACCTGCTGGAGCGGCTGGTGTTCAACTACCGCCCTGTGTTCATGCTGATGATGGCGCTTGCCACCGTGGTGCTGGGCTTCATGGCGGTCACCCGTCTGGAGCTGCGTCCCAGCTTCGAAAAAATGATTCCGCAGAGCCAGYCGTACATCCAGAATTTCCTGGAAAACCGCCAGTCGCTGCGTGGTTTGGGCAACTCGGTTCGCGTGGTGGTGGAAAATACTCAGGGCGATATTTTTGACCCTGAATACCTGGACGTACTCAAGCAGGTCAACGATCAGTTGTTCCTCACCGAGGGCGTCGACCGGGCCTGGATGAAGTCGTTGTGGAGCCCGGCCGTGCGCTGGACCGAAGTCACCGAGGAAGGTTTCCAGGGTGGCTCGGTGATGCCCGACACCTACCAGGGCAACCCGGAAGAAATCGAGCAACTGCGCCAGAACATTTCCCGTGCCGGTATCGTCGGCAGCCTGGTGGCCAGCGACTTCAAATCCAGCATGCTGATCGTGCCGCTGATGGACAAGGCCTCGGCCACTGGTCAGAGCATCAATTACCATCAGTTCTCGCAGATGCTCGAAGAGCAGTTGCGCGACAAGATCGAATACGGCGGTGACAGTGCCGCGCGCAAGTCCGGCGAAGAAGGCAAGGGCCACTACAAGGTCCGGGTGATCGGTTTTGCCAAATTGATGGGCGACCTGATCGATGGCCTGATTCAGGTGATGATGTTCTTCGGCCTGGCCGTGATCACCTCGCTGATCATCATTTACGGCTACACCCGTTGCGTGCGCAGCACCCTGCTGGTGGTCGGCTGTTCGCTGATCGCGGTGGTCTGGCAGCTGGGCATCGTCGCCTGGCTGGGCTATGCCATCGACCCGTACTCGGTGCTGGTGCCGTTCCTGATCTTCGCCATCGGCGTGTCCCACGCCGCGCAGAAGATGAACGGCATCATGCAGGACATCGCCCGTGGCACCCACAAACTGATCGCCGCGCGCTACACCTTCCGCCGTCTGTTCATTGCCGGCGTCACCGCGCTGCTGGCCGACGCTGTGGGCTTTGCCGTGTTGATGCTGATCGACATTCCGGTGATCCAGGACCTGGCGATCACCGCCAGTATCGGTGTCGCGGTGTTGATCTTCACCTCGCTGCTGCTGATGCCGGTGGCGCTGTCGTATGTCGGCGTCGGCGCCAAGGCGGCCGAACGCGCCCTGAAGATCGACACCCGCGCCGACCGGCACAAAGGCTTCGGCAAATTGTGGGACGCACTCGACCGCTTCACCACCCGCAAGTGGGCTACCGGCGCGGTACTGGTCGCGCTGTTGATGGGCATCGGCGGCTTCATGGTCAGCCTGAACCTGAAGATTGGCGACCTGGAAAGTGGCGCACCGGAGCTGCGTGCCGATTCGCGCTACAACCGTGACAACGCCTACATCACCCAGCATTACGCGCTGTCCAGCGACCTGTTCGCGGTGATGATCAAGACTGCGCCGGAAGGTTGCCTGAACTACAAGACGCTGGTGCTGGCCGACCGTCTGGCCTGGGAACTGCAACAAGATCCGGGTGTGCGGGCGACGACGTCGCTGGTCAACGCCGTGCGGCAAATCACCGCCGGGACCTACGAAGGCAACCCCAAGCTCAACAGCATCCAGCGCAACCAAGACGTCCTGAACTACGCCGCGCAGCAAGCCTCGGTCAACTCCCCGGAGCTGTTCAACAACAATTGCTCGCTGATGCCGGTGATTGCCTTCCTCAAGGACCACAAGGCCGAGACCCTGGACTCGGTGGTCGCCATCGCCGACAAGTTTGCCAAGGAAAACAGCACCGAAGATCGCCAGTTCCTGCTGGCCGCTGGCAGCGCCGGTATCGAAGCGGCGACCAACATCGTGGTCCGCGAGGCCAATCACACCATGCTGCTGTATGTCTACGCAGCGGTGACCTTGTTCTGCCTGATCACCTTCCGCAGCTGGCGCGCCACCCTGGTCGCACTGTTGCCACTGGTGCTGACCTCGATCCTCTGCGAAGCCTTGATGGTGGGCATGGGCATCGGCGTAAAAGTGGCGACGTTGCCGGTGATCGCGTTGGGGGTGGGGATTGGCGTCGACTACGCGCTGTATCTGCTGAGTGTGCAGTTGCACTTCCAGCGCCAAGGCTTGTCGTTGTCCGAGTCGTACCGTAACGCGGTGTCGTTCACCGGTCGCGTGGTCGGCCTGGTCGGCATCACCCTGGCGGCGGGCGTGGTGTGCTGGGTCTGGTCGCCGATCAAGTTCCAGGCCGACATGGGCATCCTGCTGACGTTCATGTTCCTGTGGAACATGCTCGGCGCACTGATCCTGATTCCTGCGCTGTCGTATTTCCTGCTGCGCGAAAAATCGCTGGAGACTCATCCAGCTGCGGATGACCTGGGGGTGCCTGCCCATGAAGCTGGCACCTCGCACGCTCCGCTTGTTCCTCATGCATTGACTACTCCTGAGTAAGTTCACTATGTCCGAATACAAAGCTCCCTTGCGCGACATGCGCTTCGTCCTTAATGAAGTCTTTGAGGTGTCCAAGCTATGGGCCAGTTTGCCTGGCCTGGCCGAGGTCATTGACGAAGAGACGGCTGCAGCGATCCTTGAAGAGGCCGGCAAGATCACGGGTGAAGTGATCGCACCGCTGAACCGCAGTGCCGACGAACAAGGCTGCACCTGGACCAACGGCGCGGTCACCGCGCCAGACGGTTTTGTCGCCGCGTATCAGGCGTTCGCCGAAGGCGGTTGGGTCGGCGTCGGTGGTGACCCGCAGTTTGGTGGCATGGGCATGCCCAAGGCGATTTCGGCTCAGGTCGAAGAGATGGTCAACTCGGCCGGCCTGTCCTTCGGCCTGTACCCGATGCTGACCGCCGGCGCGTGTCTGTCGATCAACGCCCACGCCAGCGAAGAGCTCAAGGAACGTTACCTGCCGAACATGTACGCCGGCACCTGGACCGGTTCGATGTGCCTGACCGAGGCCCATGCCGGCACCGATCTGGGTTTGATCCGCACCCGCGCCGAGCCTCAGGCCGACGGCAGCTACAAGGTCAGTGGCAGCAAGATTTTCATCACCGGCGGTGAGCACGACCTGACTGAAAACATCATTCACCTGGTACTGGCCCGACTGCCGGATGCGCCGGCCGGTCCTAAAGGCATTTCGCTGTTTCTGGTGCCCAAGGTGCTGGTCAATGCCGACGGTTCCCTGGGCGAGCGCAACGCGCTGTCCTGCGGCTCCATCGAGCACAAGATGGGAATCAAGGCCTCCGCCACCTGCGTGATGAACTTTGACGGCGCCACTGGCTGGATCGTCGATGCGCCGAACAAGGGCTTGGCGGCGATGTTCACCATGATGAACTACGAGCGTCTGGGCGTAGGCATTCAGGGGCTGTCGCTGGGCGAGCGCTCGTATCAGAACGCCGTCGAATACGCCCGTGACCGTCTGCAAAGCCGTTCGCCAACGGGTGCACAGAACAAGGACAAGGTTGCCGACCCAATCATCGTCCACCCGGACGTGCGGCGCATGTTGTTGACCATGAAAGCCTTGAACGAAGGCGGTCGTGCGTTCTCCAGCTACGTGGCCCTGCAACTGGACACCGCCAAGTACAGCGAAGACCAGGCAACCCGCAATCGTGCGCAAGAGCTGGTGTCGCTGCTGACCCCGGTGGCCAAGGCGTTTCTGACCGACATGGGGCTGGAGACTACCATCCACGGCCAGCAGATTTTCGGCGGCCACGGCTATATCCGCGAGTGGGGCCAGGAGCAACTGGTGCGTGACGTGCGCATCACCCAGATCTACGAAGGCACCAACGGCATCCAGTCGCTGGACCTGGTCGGGCGCAAGATCGTTGGCAGCGGCGGGGCGCTTTACCGCTTGTTCGCCTCCGAAATTCGCGACTTCGCCGCCAACGCCAGCGAGGAACTCAACGAGTTCAGCAAGCCGTTGAACGCTGCCGTGGACACGCTCGACGAGTTGACCGCATGGGTGTTGGACCGGGCAAAAGCCAACCCGAATGAAATCGGCGCGGCCTCGGTCGAGTACCTGCAAGCCTTCGGTTACGTGGCCTACGCCTACATGTGGGCACTGATGGCCAAGACCGCCATCGGCAAGCAAGCCGAGGACGACTTCTACGTCAGCAAGCTGGCCACCGCACGCTTCTACTTCGCTCGCCTGCTGCCGCGCATCCATTCATTGAGCGCTTCGGTCAAGGCCGGCAGCGAGTGCCTCTACCAACTGGACGCAACGCAGTTCTGATTGCCAGGCCCCCGCGACTCCCGGCACCGCGTCGGGAGTCGATTGCACCTGTGTGCACCGAGGGGCACTGAGCCAACAATAAAGGACAAGGAACAATAATCATGATGGCGACAAAAATAATTCCGCCCGCCGAAGGCGCCTATGCCTACCCCTTGCTGATCAAGCAATTATTGCTGTCCGGTGTGCGCTATGAGCCGGGTCGGGAAATCGTGTATGCCGACAAACTGCGCTACAGCTACGAGACGCTCAACAAGCGGATTCGCAGACTGGCCAACGCCTTGACAGCAGCCGGCGTGAAAGCCGGTGACACCGTGGCGCTGATGGACTGGGACAGCCATCGCTACCTGGAATGCTTCTTCGCTGTACCGATGATCGGCGCGGTGCTGCATACGGTGAACATCCGTCTTTCTCCAGATCAAGTGCTCTTCACCATGAACCACGCCGAAGACGATCTGGTGCTGGTGCATGATGATTTCCTGCCGTTGGTTGAACAGATCCAGGGGCAACTCACGACCGTCAAAGGTTACCTGCAACTGACGGACGACACGGCTACCGAAACGTCGTTACCGGTGTTGGGTGAGTACGAGCACCTGCTGTCCCAAGCGTCAGACCAGTACGACTTCCCCGATTTTGATGAGAACTCGGTGGCAACCCTGTTCTACACCACCGGCACCACCGGCGATCCAAAAGGGGTGTACTTCACCCATCGCCAATTGGTCCTGCACACCTTGAACGCCGTCGGCACCCTGGGTGTCTACCAAGGCCAGCCGCTGCTGCGTTCCGATGACGTGTATATGCCCATCACGCCGATGTTTCACGTGCATGCGTGGGGTGTGCCGTATGTCGCCACCCTGATGGGGATCAAACAGGTGTACCCCGGCCGCTACGAGCCCAACAGCCTGGTCAAACTTTATCGTGAGGAGAAGGTCACCTTTTCCCATTGCGTACCGACCATTTTGCAGATGATCCTGAACTGCGAAGCCGGGAAACAGACTTGTTTTGATGGCTGGAAAATGCTCCTGGGCGGCAGCGCGCTGACTCTCGGTATCGCCAGCGAAGCCAGCGCCAAAGGCATGGTGGTGCACAGCGGTTATGGCATGTCGGAAACCTGCCCGCTGCTGTGCCTGAGTTACCTGCGTGATGACGTGCTCAAACAACCCATGCAAGAACAATTGGCTACCCGCATCAAGACCGGCACACCGGTGCCCATGGTTGACCTGAAAATCATCGATGCCAGCGGCAACGATGTTGCCCATGACGGTGAGTCCTTGGGCGAAATCGTGGTCCGCGCGCCTTGGCTGACCCAGGGTTATTTGAAAGAACCCGAAAAGGGCGCCGAGCTCTGGCTCGACGGTTGGATGCACACGGGCGACATGGCCTCGATCGACCCGATGGGTGGCGTCGAAATCAAAGACCRCATCAAGGACGTGATCAAGACGGGCGGCGAGTGGATCAGCTCGCTGGAACTGGAGAGCCTGATCAGCGAACACGCGGCAGTGATGTCCGTCGCGGTCGTCGGCATCGTCGATGAGCAGTGGGGCGAACGGCCCATGGCAATGGTGGTCTGCGAGCCGGGGCAGTATCTCGACAAGCAGCTACTCGAAGCGCACCTGCTGACGTTTGTCGAGTGTGGGCGCATCAACAAATGGGCAATCCCCAAGCAGTTCAAGTTCGTCGCCGAGATCCCCAGGACCAGCGTCGGCAAAATCAACAAGAAGCTGATTCGGGAAACCGCGTCGAACTGACGGTTGAAACCGCTGGGTTCTAGCCTCCTGAGGTAGATAAACAAACGTGGCGTGAGGGAAACCTCACGCCACGTTTGCGTTTGTTGAAGGGTTGGTTTAACCAGAAGGCGGACCAAGCCAGCCGTGTGGCTGATTTGCCGTCGCTGATGGGCATGGAGCGGATCATCCGATTCGGTGATGCCAGCACCACGGTGAGCAGTGGCGACGACGAATTTTTCTCTACCGTCGTGCAGTGCTCGAAGGGTGGAAAGCTAGAGATCGAGAGCAAGTTCGAATCGGTTTACGACATCCCGTTGGGGAATATCTCGGTTGATGTGATTGCCATGGATGGCGGCGAGAGCAAGTCGATCACGCTCGATGAAAACGGTAAAGGGCAGTTTAAGGGGACCCCCGGCAAGTTCTACCGTGTTCATGTTCAGAGTGAAGTCACGCCGAAGCAAATCGACAAGCTTTTTGATTCTTATAAAGGCCTGAGCGCAGCGCTGGAGGGCTGGCTGCGCAGTGAGTGGGCAGGGTTTAAGCCGCAATGGTCACAGTCGACATTTGCGGCCGCCGGGAACGGATTGCTGGCGGGAGGTTGGGCCGCGGTCATGGGTGTTTGGGATGGTCTGAGCCTTGTCTTTGACATCCTTAAAAATCCTGGTGCTCACCTTGAACAGCTTGGTAGCAGTGCGCAAAAACTCATCGAGCTGGCGGAGCGATCCCCTGCCGCGATGGAAAAAGCCATGCTGCTGGCAAGTGATGAAGCGGCGCTTTGTCTGCTGTTTCGTGCCGCGAGTATGTGGCTTTCAGCGTTACCACCTAGCGAAATTGCTGGTAACTCGGCGGAAGTGGCCAGTCACGTCATCGTTACAGTGCTGATCGATATTCTGATTGCGTCGGCGCTGGCTTTTACGGGTATCGGTGTGCCCGCAGCCGTAGCCTATCTGAAGCTTCGTGGCATCAAGTACGGGATGGTGTTGGCGGGTCTCGCGATACGTTTCGTCGAGGCGACTTTCAGCATCCTCACGACCTTCATGAAGTACGTCGACCAGTACAAAGCCGTCGCCGCGCGCGGTGTCGCGGCAGGTCTGAAAAAAGGCCGGATGCAGTTGCGCTGGGATGCCAAGCGCAACACCACCCTCAAGCAAAACGAACACCACGACAACGTCCCGGATCAGGCGACAAACCCCAACGGCGACAGCGCCGATTCCGCTGACAAAACCGCCACCAACAAATGCCCGGTGTCGATGGTCACCGGCGAAGAACTGCTGACCCTCACCGACGGTTCGCTGGACGGCGTCCTGCCGTTCGACTTCACCCGGCTTTATCGCACCAGCGCCGCCGAGATCGACTGCGGCCTCGGGTTTGGCTGGAGCCATTCCTTATCCCATCGACTGGAAATCGACGGCGACACGGTCATCTGGATCGACCACGAAAACCGTCGCACTACATTCCCGCTGCCGTCCGCCGAACGCCCGGCCATTCACAACAGCCTGTCGCGCGCCGCGATTTATCTCGGGGCTGAACCCGAAGAATTGATCCTCGCCCGGGCCGGTGACGACGCGCGGTTTTATCACTTCCGTAACGGTCGATTGACCACGATCAGCGACGCCTACGACAACCGCCTGCGCATCAGTCGCGACCGCCAGGACCGCATCCAGCGCCTCAGCAACGGCGCAGGCCGCGCCTTGCTGTTGCGCTATGAACGCAGCCATTTGGTCGCCATCGACTATCAGGTCTTTGTCCCGGCGCAGACCCTCGAGGCGTGCTGGAAGACTGAGCAAACCCTGGTCAGTTACGCCTACGACGAACGCGCGCAACTGATCGAAGCGAGCAACGCCGCCGGCGAAAGCGAACGCTACGACTACGACGACCAACACGTCATCCTCCAGCGGCAACTGGCCGGTGGGGCGAGTTTCTTCTGGGAGTGGGAACGGTCCGGCAAAGCGGCGCGCTGCATCCGCCACTGGGCCTCGTTTGCGCAGATGGACGCGCGCTATGTCTGGGATGACGCAGGCAGCGTCACCGTGCACAACCTCGATGGCAGCGAAGAGGTTTACGTCCACGACGAGCGGGCGCGGCTGGTGCGCAAGGTCGAACTGGATGGCGGCGAACAGCTCAAGTCCTACGACGATCAGGGGCGGCTGGTTGCCGAACAGGACCCGCTCGGCGCCGTCACTGAATACCGCTATGACGAAGTCGGTCGCCTTGTCGCGCTAATTCCGCCAGAAGACGAGCCAACGGCCTACGAGTATCGCAACGGTTTCCTGCATGCACGCTATCGCGGTAAAGCGGTCTGGACCTGGCAGCGCAATGCTCAGGGAGACATCACCGAAGCAACTGACCCCGACGGCCAAATCACCCATTACCATTACGACGACAAAGGTCAGCTGCTGTCGATCCGTTATCCCGACAACAGCCGGCACGTCTTCGTTTGGAATGCCTTGGGACAACTGGTCGAGGAAACGCTGCCGGACGGTGGGCAGCGGCGGTTTTCCTACGATGCCTTGGGGCGGCAGCTTACCCGTCAGGACGAACACGGTGCGGTCACGAAGTCGCAATGGGATGCGGTTGGCCGACTGATCCAGACGATCCTTCCTACCGGGGCGAGTCGCGCCTACAGCTACAACGCCTACAGCAAAATCACCGCCGAACGCGACGAACTCGGCCGCATCACGCGCTACGAATACCTCGACGACCTGCACCTGGTCAGCCGCCGACTGAATGCCGACGGCACACAGCTGCAATACCGCTACGACAACGCGCAGCTGTTGCTCACAGAAATCGAAAACGAGTCCGGCGAGAAATATCGCCTGGACTACACCCTCGGCGGCTTGATCCGACAAGAAACCGGATTCGACGGCCAACGTACGGCGTACGCCTACGACCTCAATGGCCAGCTGCTGGAGAAAACCGAGTTCGGTGCGGACGGTTCGCAGCTGATCACCGCTTACAAGCGGGACTCGGCCGGGCGGTTGCTGATCAAAACCCTGCCCGACGGCCTTAAGGTCGAGTACCGCTACGACAGCCTCGGTCGGCTGATCGGCGTCGACGACGGCCACGACCATCCGCTGGAGTTCGAGTACGACCAACAGGCCCGCCTGATCACCGAGCATCAGGGCTGGGGCACGCTGCGCTATGGCTACGATGCCTGCGGCCAGCTCAAGCGCCTGCGCCTGCCGGACGGCAGCAAACTCGACTACCACCACGCCAAGGGCGGCGCGCTGACCGCCATCGACCTCAATGGCGCGCGGCTCACCAGCCACCAGTTTGCCTTTGGGCGCGAACAGCAACGCCAGCAAGGCCAGTTGCTCAGCGACTATGCCTACGACGATCAGGGCCGTCTGAAAGCCCATGCCGTCAGCCAACAGCAGCAACCGCTGTATCGCCGCGACTATGCCTACAGCGCTAACGGCAATCTCGACCGCATCGCCGACACCCGTCACGGCCAGCGCAACTACACCTACGACCCGCGCAACCGCCTGACCCGCGTGCGCCACACCCGCGACGACCCGCCGGAAAGCTTCGCCCACGACCCGGCCGGCAACCTGCTGATGCAGGATCGCCCCGGTGCCGCAACCGTCAAAGGTAACCGCCTGCTCCTACAAGGCGACCGCCATTACGACTACGACGCCTTCGGCAACCTCATCCGCGAACGCCGTGGCACCGGGCAAAAACTCGTCACCGACTACCGCTACGACTGCCAGCACCGCCTGGTCGGCGTCACCACCCCGGATGGCCGCTGCGCCAACTATCGCTACGACGCCTTCGGCCGCCGCATCAGCAAAACCATCGACGGCCACACCACCGAGTTCTTCTGGCAGGGCGACAACCTCGTCGCCGAAAGCAGCCGCGAACACTACCGCAGCTACGTCTACGAACCGGGCAGCTTCCGCCCGCTGGCGATGCTCGACGGCAAAGGCCCGCGCAAGGCCTGCCCGTTCTACTACCAACTCGACCACCTGGGTACGCCGCAGGAACTGACCGATTTTGGTGGCGAAATGGTCTGGTCGGCGAAGTACAACGCCTACGGCAAAGTTACGCACTTGGCGTTGGGCGGGGGCGAGCAGCTTGAGCAACCGTTGCGCTTTCAAGGGCAGTATTTCGATGCCGAGAGCGGCCTGCACTACAACCGGCATCGGTACTATGATCCGGACGTTGGCCGATACCTGACGCCAGATCCGATCAAGTTGGCGGGTGGGCTGAATCAGTACCAGTACACGCCGAATCCGACGGGATGGGTTGATCCGTTGGGGTTGAGTACTTGCCCCGGCGGCGATGGTTGTGAAACGCCGTCGATTGGAGAGCGGGATCCGTCGGATAAGGCGGTAGCTGACGGCGAGCCTCAATTGCCGGAGGTGTCTCGTGATACACCTCAGATGGGATATCACGAAGAAACTTATGCGAATAAGCCAGTTAAACCCCAGGATGCCACCAATAAGTGGGAAGAGTTTTTAGGTGAAGGTCCCTATACAAACACTCACCCAAGGACGAATCTCCCAGATTCTGACAGATTGGTTTCAGCGGACGGCAAGAGAAGCATTCGATACGGAGCACATGAAATGGGTGGCAAGCCGAGTAAGCATCATTACCACGAGGAGAAGTGGATACTCCAGTTAAAGGGGAATGTTATGAACGTTGAAAATACCGTTATTCGCGTCCCATTGGTGAAGAAATAAGTATGAAAATAACCATAGATCTCGTGACTCTTGTTGCTAAAGAAGTTTTTGTTGAATTTTCAAGCAGTGTCGGGTTCGCAACCGCGGTTTGGCGTGCTGCCCCACCGAAAGTAGGTGATCAGTATGATGTCGAATTAGAAGTCGAAGATGAGTTTGTTTGGGGAGACAATGCCTATTCTTCGCTCAATAGTGCTCACTCGATTGAAGTGGCGGATGGCATCGTAACTATGACAGGGACTTTGATCTCAAATGATATGGAAGGTAGCGCAGTTGTTGATGTGGGGGGGGCAATAATACTTATTGAGTTGATGGGGTGCGCGGAAATTGACTCGGTGTTCGTGGATTTAAAGGTTAAGAATATGAATGTTTTTCCGACAGGTATCTGAAAGAATAAACCAATCTGTCCCGCTTGTGATAAATGGTAGTGCTCGCGATAAAAGTGAGGCCAGTGAATGACTAAGAGAGATGAGGCTATAGTGCTGGCAATAGGCCCGGTGGTTGAGGGCGAGCTCTTATTACTCGTTAAAGGTTTAGAAATTAAATGCTTCGCAAGCTACTGCCCATCAAAAATTGAGGTGGGAGCGACCTATGAAGTGGAGTTCGAATTGGTACTTTCCGACAATGATGTTGTTACTGCGGCAGAGGAACCACTCACAACACTGATAGAAATGATGGGTAATGGATTCTCATGCGCGCTTTATGGGTATTTGGATGGGAGCGTGTTTCGATCTTTCGTTTATTTTTCGGATCAGGAAATTCACTACGACCATCCTGATCTGAACAGGCGATTTGTAAAAATTCAGGTAGATCGAATAGACGTGTCTTTCTGACGGTAATGGCGAAATTTCTGGGCAAGGTCGTCGGAAGTTTCCTTCAAACCGCGGCGGCTTTCATGAACTGGTGTGAGATACGTTCCATCGATAGTCTCTGGTGGTCACTGAAAATTCAGTGATGGGGTGTAGGAACCCTTCAAGACTAGAGAAGACGCTTTGGCGTCGTTACTTGAATTTGCGGCCGTCAACTTGCGTCCGTAAGATCAGTCGCGGCGGCTGTGCGCGGGCACGCTTCGGTGTGGTCGAGTTTGCTCTGGTCTCGATATTCCTACCCCGCGTATAGCTGCCACCCAAGCCTGTAGGAAGGCCGATGGTAGCGTCCATTTACTACCAGAGGTTTCAAAAATGAAAAGTCTTCACCCCGACCCACCCTACGAAAAACCAATCCCCCACCCCAACAACCGCTTCATGGCCCTCAGCAGCAACTGCACTGACATGCCCACGCTGTTCGTCGATACTCACGCGCCGCTCGATGTTTTGTATGACGCTGCCAGCTACCGAATTCGAGCTGTAACCCAAGTGCTTGAGAACATGTCGATGCGCGGTTCGGTCGAGTGCGAATCCTTTATCCTCAGCGACTTTGCCTTGCTGTGTGCCATTCCATTGCGGGATGGGTGCGATGTGCTGGATGTGATTGGGCGGCGGTTGCGGGCTCGATCTTCTGAGGTTTAGATATTGAAGTTGAGTTGAAACATTTGCGTTGACTGATCGGGCCTCTTCGCGGGCAAGCCCGCTCCTACATTTAGATTTACGTCGTTCACAAGTCCCCTGTAATTGGATGGACTCGCCCACGCCGAGGCGTCAATGCGCCACGGTGGCAGTCTAAGAAGCCAACGGCAGCGAGGGCGAGTCCATGAAAAAGAATACGACGCTTAAACAGTCCCTGTCTTCAACCGATGTGTCGGCCTGTACGACAGTGGCGGTCGATCTTGCCAAGCAGGTCTTTCAGGTCGCAGGCGAAGACGCTCTGGGCC
>NZ_JBFUIH010000085.1:0-10039 GCF_056401975.1 Pseudomonas sp. P4_C8
GGCGGTGTGTCATTCACCATCAATGTCGGCGGTGTGTCATTCACCATCAATGTCGAATGACACACCGCCTTCGCGGGCAAGCCTCGCTCCTACAGGTTTTGGAATCACGCCAGCGAGTCGCCTCGCTGCGGGGTAACGGGGGCGGCGTTTTCCAGCGCTGCGATACGCGCGGCGGACTCGGCATCCACCACGTGCAGCGACTTTCCACGGGTTTCCCGGGTCAGCCCGACCGCAACGACGGAAATCAGCGAGGCACCGACCAGGTACCAGGCGATCGGCGTCGAGCTGTGGTACTTGTTGAGCAACGTGATCGCGATCAGCGGGGCCAGGGAACCGGCGAAAATCGGCGCCACCTGGTAGCACAGCGAGAGGGCGGTGTAGCGCACGTGAGTCGGGAACATCTCGGCCATCAGCGCCGAGTACGGTGCGTAGGTCATCGATTCGATGGCCAGGCCCAGGGTAATGGCCGCCATGATCAGCCAGTTGTTCCCGGTGTCCATCATCGGGAAGCCGACGAAACCCCAAAATGCGGTAAGCACGGCGCCGACGAGGTAGACCGGTTTGCGCCCGACCAGATCGGACAGGTAACCCATCAGCGGGATCAGGAAGAAGTGCAGCAAGTGAGCACCGAACATCAGAAACAGAATCTCTGAGGTGTCCTTATGCACCACCAACTTGAGGTAGGTGATGGAGAAGGTCACAACGGTGTAGTAGAGAATGTTCTCGGCAAAGCGAGCGCCGATGCCCACCAGCACCGAACGCCAGTGGTGACGCAGCACTTCTGTCACGCCCAGTTGTTGCTGCTTGGTTTGCGCCTGACGAGCCTGGGCTTCCTTGAAAATCGGTGCGTCATCGACACTGGTGCGAATCCAGTAGCCGATCAACACCACCACCGCCGAGAACCAGAACGCCACGCGCCAGCCCCAGGCGAGGAATTGCTCTTCAGACAAGTTCGACGACAACAGCAGCAAGGCGACCGTCGCGACCAGATTCCCGGCCGGCACACCGGCTTGCGGCCAACTGGCCCAGAAGCCTCGGCGATTGTCCGGACAGTGTTCAGACACCAGCAGAATCGCGCCACCCCATTCGCCGCCAAAGGCGAAACCCTGGATCAGCCGCAACAGCACCAGCAACACAGGCGCCGCGTAACCGATCTGGTCGAATCCGGGCAGGCAACCCATCAGGAAAGTTGTGATACCGACGACCACCAGGCTCAGTTGCAGAAGGCGCTTGCGGCCAAATTTGTCACCGTAGTGACCGAACACCAGGCCACCCAGCGGGCGGGCGAGAAAGCCCACGGCGTAGAGCGCGAACGCGGCGATGATGCCGTCGACGGGGCTGTCGGTCTGGCGAAAGAACAGTTGGCCGAAGACCAAGGCCGAGGCTGTACCGTAGAGAAAGAATTCATACCACTCCGCGACAGTGCCGGCCATGGCGGCGGCCACGACACGTTTGAGTCCGGAGGGTGTGGTTGTGCGTTGAGTGTCTTGATGATTGGGCATGCTGATGTTTCCTGTAAGGGCGCAAAAACAGGCAGCCGGGTCGGGCCGTCAAGGCCCGCCCGGCAATCACTCAGAGGCCGACGTCCGGCAGCTGCGGACGGTTCGCCAGGGCTTTGGCCATGATCTGTTCGACGAACACCCGATCCGCTTCCGGCAAGGCCAGGCGTGGCGGACGGGTCAGCGCGCTGCCGCGACCGGCAATGGCTTCACACAGTTTGATGCACTGCACCAGGTCGGCACGGGCATCCAGGTGCAGTATCGGCATCAGCCATTCGTAGATCGGCATGGCTTCGGCGAAACGCCCGGCCTTGGCCAGACGGAAAATGGTTTCGCCCTCTTTCGGGAACACGTTGGACATGCCCGAGACCCAGCCTTCGGCACCGACGGCGATGCTTTCCAGCACCACATCATCCAGGCCTGCGAACAGCACGAAGCGGTCGCCGACTTCATTACGCACGTCGATGAAACGGCGGGTATCGCCGGAGGAATCCTTGAAGCACACCACGTTGTCGCAGTCGGCCAGGGAAATCAGGATGTCCGGGGTGACGTCGTTTTTGTAGATCGGTGGGTTGTTGTAGACCATCAGGGGCACGTCGGCGTTTTTTGCCACGTAGCGATAGTGCTCGGCGGTCTCAAAGGGCTTGGAGCTATAGACCAACGCGGGCATCAGCATCACGCCATCGACGCCGACCTTGCGCACGGCGTTGGCGACTTTGGCCGCTTGCACGCTGGTGAATTCAGCCACGCCACAAATCACCGGTACTCGGCCGCGAGAAGCATCGACAGCGACTTCGGTGACGGCGATTTTTTCTTCGGCGGTCAGCGAGGTGTTTTCGCCTACCGAACCACACACCACCAGGCCCGACACACCATCGCGGATCACGTTGGAAATCACCTGGTGGGTTTTATCCAGGTTGATGGTGAAGTCATCGTTGAATTGAGTGGTCACCGCGGGGAAGACGCCACTCCAGTTAATACGTTTGCTCATTTGTTGCCTCCGGATCGTTAAGTGTATTTCGTATACGATATTTAAAATGAAAAGATTCGGCCAGTGCTTTTTCGGGTTTTTGGGGAGATTTAGTAGCCGTTGGTCTGGGTGTTCAGGGATTAAGCGCTCAAGCACCCGGCCAGGTGTCGGAAAGGCGATAGCCCTGTGGCCATGGATCGCTCGGATCGAGCAGCAATTGGTGGGTGCCGGTGATCCAGGCCCGCCCGGAAATGCACGGGTAGATGGCGGGGCGGCCGGCCACTTCGGTCATTGAGTCAATGCGGCAGTGGAACTCGGAACCGATGATCGAACGACCGATAAAACGCTCGCCCACCTGCATCAAGCCCTTGGCCTGCAACACGGCCATGCGCGCCGAGCAGCCGGTGCCGGTGGGGGAGCGGTCGATTTTACCGGGTTGAATCACCACCGCGTTCGCGCCTGTGGCGATACCGTTCTCATGGACGATGGGGGCCGCCATCTGGCAGAAGGAAATATGCGACCACTCCGGGTTCAGCGGATGCACAAACCCTAATTGCTCATTGGCCGCCCGAGTGATTTTCAGCCCGACGTTCACCAGATCGGCGGCCTCGTCCGGACTGATTGAAAAGCCCAGACCCTTGGCGTCGGCGATCACGAAACTGTCACCGCCATAAGCGGTATCCACCTTGAGCGAGCCGAGACCTTCGACTTCGATCCACGCGTCGAGACGATCGGCAAAGGACGGCACGTTTTTGATTTCGACCCGTTCGACTTTGCCATCTCGGCAATCGGCAACGACCTCGATCAGTCCTCCGGGGGCTTCCAGCACCATCCGGGTTTGCGGCTCGGTCATCGGCAGGATGCCGCTGTCGAGCAACACAGTGGCCACGCACAGTGAGTTTGAACCGGACATCGGCGGGGTGTCCGCCGGCTCCATGATGATCCAGGCCATCTGCGCCCGCGGGTCCTTGGCCGGCACCAGCAGGTTGACGTGGCGAAACACGCCACCGCGCGGCTCGTTGAGCACAAAGTTGCGCAGGGTTTCATCCCTGGCGATCCAGCGCGACTGTTCCCACACGGTGGCGCCGGGCGGCGGGGCGACACCGCCGACGATCACGTCACCGACTTCGCCTTCGGCGTGGCAGCTGACGACATGGATTACTTTTGATGAACGCATGGTTTCCTCCTTGTGTTGCCTGTTAGAGCCTCTTCGCTGGCAAGCCAGCTCCTACAGGATTTGGTGGTGTACATAAAATGGGTGGTCGACACCGATCACTGTAGGAGCTGGCTTGCCAGCGAAGATTGCAAGGACGACACGTTTATCCAGACTGCACGCGTCATCGTTGACGACCATCGCTGGCAACCCAGCTCCTACAGGGTTGAGTTGGCCTTGGGTTATTTCACCGATTTAAGAAACGCCGCAGTCTCCGCATGCACCGGGTTACCAATCACCTGATCCGGCGACCCAATCTCATGCACCAGCCCATTGCGAAAGAACGCCACACGGTCGGACACATCGCGGGCGAAGCGGATCTCGTGGGTCACCAGCACCATGGTCATGCCGTCTTCGGCGAGCATGCGCATGGTGTCCAGAACCTCGCCCACCAGTTGCGGGTCGAGGGCTGAAGTGGCTTCGTCGAACAGCATGTAGTCCGGTGACATCGCCAGGGCGCGGGCGATGGCCATGCGTTGCTGTTGACCGCCGGACAGCTTGCCGGGGAAGGTCTTGAGCTTGTCGCCCAAACCGACGTGGGTCAGTTGTTGCACCGCCAGTTCCTCGGCTTCGGCTTTGCCTTTGCCCAGCACTTTGCGCGGGGCCAACATCACGTTCTCCAGGACCGTCAGGTGCGGAAAGGCGTTCCATTGCTGGAACACGATGCCGATCTTCTGTCGCAGACGGTTGAGGTCGGTGGCGCTGTGATGGACCTCGACACCGTCCACGCGAATGTTGCCTTTCTGGATCGGCTCCAGGCCGTTGATGCACATCAACAGGGTGGATTTGCCGGAGCCGGAGCCACCGATGATCGATACCACCTCGCCCTTGTTCACGGTCAGGTTCACGCCCTTGACCACTTCGAGGTTGCCGAAGGATTTGTGTACGTTGTCGATCTCAATCATTTTCCTGCCACCTTCTTTCCAGACGAGCGCCGAGGCGTGCAACCACCAGGCTCATGACGTAGTAGATAAGGCCCGCGATGCACAGCACCAGCAACGGCTCCTGGATGCGGGTGACGATGGTTTGCGAGGCGCGCAGCAGTTCGACGATGCCGATCCACATCACCAGCGCGGTGTCTTTCATCACACCGAGCACCAGGTTCAGCCAGCCGGGGAAGGCCACTCGCGTGGCCATTGGCAGGACGATCCAGCGCAGGTCCTGCAAGAAACTCAGGCCCAGTGAACGGCTGGCCCGGCGTACCGTGAAGGGCACCGCCAGCACGCCGCCGCGCACGATCTCGGTGAAGTACGCGGCGGTGTAAACCCCGAGCACGATGCAACCGACGCTGAAGGCGCTGATGTTCAGGCCGACGATGCTTTTGAGTGAGTTGAACAGCACGAATTGGATCAACAGCGGCACGCTGCGAAACACGTCCAACACCCAGGCCAGCGGCAGACTGGCCCGTGGCAACAAGGCCCGCAGCAAGCCGAACAACAGCCCGGCGATGGAGCCGAGGATGATCGACCAGAACGTCAATTGCAGCGTGACCCAGGCGCCATTGAGCAGAAACATCAGGTCATTCGAGGAAAAACCGGTGGCAAACATGGACAGCTCCTCAGTAGCGGAACAACCGCCAGGCAAACAGCCGGGCTGTCGCGACGATCGTCTTGGCAATGGCGTAATACAGCACCGCCGCAATCGCGAAGTACTCGAACGTGCGGAACGTTTTGACGTTGTAGTCCTGGGTCACCCCGGTCAGGTCATTGTTCAGCCCCACAATCACCCCCAGAGACGTCATCAACACCGCCCAGACCATTTGGTTAGTCAGCGGGTAAAACACAATTCGCAGCAGCTGCGGGACGATGATCATGCGGTAGGTCTGAAAGGCGCTCATGCCCAGTGACCGGGCGGCGCGCACCTGGGTTTGGGGCACAGCCTTGAGCCCGCCGCGGAAGTTTTCCGCCAGGTAACCCGCGTTGTTGAACGTGATCCCGGCCAGCAGCGCGAGCCACGAACTGACATGCAATCCGAGCGAGCCGAGGCCGAAGTAAAGGATGTAGATCTGGAACAACGACGGCGTGTTGCGGGCAATCGATACCCAGCCGTTGCCGATGCCGCGCAGCAGCGGGTGTTTGCTTTCGCGCATGACCGTCAGGGCCAGGGCGATGAGCACGCCGAAGATCATCGACAGTGCCGCGGTCTCGAAGGTGACCACGGCGCCGGCGAGCATATCCGGCAAGGCGCGCAGGGCTGAGCGCCATTGGAAGGTGTAGTCAAACATGCGCAGGGCTCTCCAGTTGGGCGGCAGGTTGCAGCCAGGCCGGCAGGCGTCCGCTGGCGGTGGCGTTACACGCAGCATCGACGCACTCGGCAAGGCTGGCGAAATGCACCTTGCGACCCACCAGTCCAGGCGCGTAGTGAGCGTATTTGCCCGAGTTGGTCATCAGCGTGGTGGCGGCGGGTGGAATCACCGGCTCGCCGAGCATGCACCAGCAGGTGTCGGTGACCAGGGTGGCGCCGAAGGCCTCGATCACCGCGATGTGCCCGGCCTGGCGTGCCTGCTCTAACACTGCGCGACCGCAGGTGATGGCGAGTACGACGTTCGGGTGTTTGTGCCGACCTCGGCACAGCCGCGCCAGATGAGCAAATTCACTAAGGGAAAAATGCGGGTTGCCCAGCGACACCACATCCACCCGGTGGTCACGGGCACTGTTGAGCTCGCGCCAACTCACCAGCAGGTCTTTCAGGCGGATTTTTTCTACGGGTATGGATGCATCCGCTTCCAGCACCTGTGTCGGGTCAATCGCTTCCGGGGTGACCCCGGCGATATGAAACAGTGGCGCCGCCGAGGTGGTGGCGAAGGCCGCACCAAAGGCTTTGAGATCGTCCAGGCTCGGCTTGCGGTTTTCCAGGCCCAATACCAGCGGCACGCGGCTGCCGGCCAGTGCACCGATGTGATATCCGAGCAACGGGTAAAAGGCATCGTCCAGTTCACCGAGTACGGGCAACTCGATCTGCAAGCGGGCCTTGCGTTGCGCGTCCAGGTGGCAGCCAATCAGCGGGGCGCGGCCGGTTAGAGCGATGCAGATGTCGAGGTAGTCCGGGTACTTCAGGGTGCGTGCGCCAAGCACGCTGTTGGCGTAAACCACGGCATTGGATTCGGCCCAGACAATCTGCTCGCCAGCCTTGGGCGCACTGTCGAGCAGGTAAGGTGCGCAGGTGTAGCTGAGTTGCGCGCCCATCGCCATATACGCATCGCCCAAGGCACTGGCCGGCTCGCCGAGGGCCGGGTCGATGCCCAATTCGCGCCAGCGGCGCTGGTCCACGGAAATCGAATTGAGGGTAGTGGGCACCCGCACTTTTGCCCCCCATTGCACCAATTGTTGGGCAAAGCGCAGGCTTGCAGGTCCGGTGTAGATGCAACCATCAATGTGCGCCTGGGTGACATCTACCAGACTTCGGGCCCCTTGCAGCTCGGCCATGCGCAGAACAATGTGCATGGCCATTTGCGCAGCTTGTCCATGCTGACCGTCGAGCAGTGCCCGATCAAACTCGGTGAGCTCGATTGAAGCGCGGCTGTCGGTGCTGGGTAAAGGTTTGTCGAGTGCCTGCCAAGTATCCTCAGGCGGGTACTCGAACAGGCTCAGCATGGCCCCGTCGACCCGGGCGAAGGCCTGATCGTGCAAGGTCGCGAAGGCCTCCCGGCCGATGCAGAGCACCGGCAGGGAACGGGCAAAAATAGTCTGCGCCACCAGCACGCCCAGGGTCAGGATCTCATCTGGTTCGGCCAGCACCAGTGCCGCCGGTGCATGGCCGTTGCTGATCAGTTCCATCAACACACTGCTGCCGGTACACGAACCGCGTCCACTGGGAATCGCCAGCACACGCCCCGCCAGGTATTCGCCGCTGAGCGGGTGGTGGCGATCGATGACCTCGCCACTGCTGGAGTCAACCCCGCCCCAGAAACTCAGCCCGACATCGGCGAACAGCAGGGCACCTTCAGCGGCGCCCGCGACCAGGCTGCGACCGGTCAGAGAAACGGACCTAGGCATGCCGGACATCTCAGTAGTAGACCTGTGGCACGGTCAGGTTGGCGGGCGAGATATCGGTGCCGACCCATTTGACGAACAGCTCCTTGTAGCGACCGGTGCGCACCTGCTGGTTGACGAACAGGTTGAGGTAGTTGAGCAGGCCATACTCGTTGCGCTTGGCGCCGAGGGAGACGTAGTCGATGACGTACGGGGCGTTACCGGCGACTTTCAGGTTTTTGTATTTTCCCGATTTGAGGGTGGCGGCGGCGACGGTGTTGGTGACCACGGTGGCGTCGATGTGGCCCTGGGCAACGGCCAGCAGGGTGTCGTTCTGCGACTGATAGGCACGGAAGCTACCGGTGCCCCAATTCTTCACGTCTTTCTCCAGGGCGATGGCCTCATAGGTGCCGCTGGTGTTGCCCACGGGTTTACCTTTGAGGTCGTCGAAGTTGTTGATGCCCGTATCGTCGCGGGTCAGCACCACCATCTGGAAGGCGAAGTAGGGCACGGTAAGGCCGACGGTCTTGGCCCGTTCGAGGGTGTCGGAGGTGGAGGCGACGATCACGTCGGCTCGTCCGGAGACCAGCGCCGGAATGCGGTCCGGGAATGGCGTCTCGACCACTTCAGCCTCGACCCCGAGGATCTTCGCCAGGTCGCGGCAGTAGTCCACATCGAAACCGGCCGGACTGTTGCTGGCATCGCGAAAACCCATGGGCGGGAAGTCCAGGGTGACGGCGCAACGCAGCTTGCCTGCACCGATGATGTCGTCGAGCTTGTCGGCCTGGGCGTTGGCGACAAAGAGGGTACTGAGAACAGCGCTGAGGGCTACGGCAAATGCGGGGTTTTTCATAGAGGCCTCGTTCGTGTGAAGTGCTGTTGAATATCGTATTGAGGATTTCGTATACGATATTAACAATAGCAAGTGGCGTGCCTATTTCCAGTCCTTGAGGTGAATTAGTTGGTAGACCTTGAGGTAGGGGGCTTGGAGCGACATGACCGGGGTAGTAATGCCCAGGGGGGACTCGTGGGCCCCAGGGGCTGGTGTTACGTATCGGAGCAACGGGAAGCAGAGCGCCCCTTTAAGGAACACCGATTGACGAAAAATGGGTGAGAAGCCCGTAATTCCCTTCCCGCATAACAGATGCCGGTCCCTCTACAATGGCCTCCCACACATGGGTCAAAAGGTCTTTCCCAGAGAGAACTGGAACACTTGCGTTTCGGCGTTATCGGGTGTTCGAATCGGCAGCGCCAAGCTGAAAGACAGCGGCCCCAGTGCGCTGTACCAAGTCACGCCAACCCCCAGCGAGCTTGCCATCTGGTTCAGATCTACGCCGTTGCACCCTTGAGTGGTGCTCAAATTACACGTGTTCGAATAGACACTGCCCGCGTCCCAGAACACCGAAGTGCGTACGGATTTAGTGTCTTTGATGAAGGGCATCGGAAACAGGTATTCCACGCCGCCGGTGATGAGCACATTGCCGCCCAAGGCGTCGGTGTCCCGATCGGAATAATAGGCTTGACCCGCACTGGCATACTTCCCGGTGGCGGGGGTGTTGCGCGGACCCAGGGTGCCGTCTTTGAAGCCGCGAACTGACCCTTCGCCACCCGCCGTGTAGTTTTCATAGAAAGGCAAGCCATCGGTTGAGCCGTAGCTGTTGCCATAGCCGAGATTGGTATGGAAACGCAATGATGTGGCAGTGCTGACCGGCAGATAGGTCTGCCCGGTGTAATCGATCTTGTAGAAGCTCAAGTCGCTTCCCGGCACCGTCACCGTAAGACTCAGGTTCTGTGAATGGCCGCGAGTGGCCAGCACACTTCGGTTCAGGGTCGACTCCGACCAGCCGAGACTCGCCTTGAAATTGGTGAACTCCTTGCCCTCGCGCTGGATAAAGTCGTAGATCTCATCCGCGCTATAGGTGCCAGGCTCGATGCTGTCATGTTGTGCCATCAGGCCAAACGTCGCCCGCGAAGTCTCATTGATGGGGTAGCCAAGCGAGGTTCCGGCACCAAAGCTGTTGATGGAATAGTACGAGGCGCCGTTACCGTAGTATTTATCGTAGTCGGTGTGGTTGTAGAACAGGTTGTAGCCCATGCTCACGCCATCCGAAGTGAAGTAGGGATCGACAAAGCCGAAGTTGTACTTGCTTTGATATTCACTGCGGGTCAAGCCGATGCTGACCTTGTTACCGGTACCCAGGAAGTTGTTCTGGGTGATCGAACCACCGAGGATCAGGCCGGCACTTTGTGCGAAGCCAATGCTGGCAGTGATCGAACCGGAAGCCTGTTCTTCAACGCCGTAGTTCACGTCAACCTGGTCATCGACACCTGGCACAGCCGGGGTTTCGACGTTCACTTCTTTAAAGAAGCCCAGGCGTTCAAGACG
>NZ_JBFUIH010000086.1:0-7637 GCF_056401975.1 Pseudomonas sp. P4_C8
GGGCGCCTGCGTCAGGAGTACCTGGCGCTGGGCAAGGTGGTGCGCAGTGCCGAGTTCAAGGCCAAAGGCATGGGCCAAGTGCAGGACGGGCAGGAAAGCTTGCGCAGTGGATTCGGCACCGCGGTGGCCGGTACCACCCTGGCCGCCGTGCCGACCAAGGTTAGCGCGGATTTTCAGGCGATCATTCGCGACATTGCGATCAAGTCCGGTACCGCCAATACCCAGCAGGAAGTGAACACCGCCCGCGACATCGTCCAGACCTCAAAGGACACCGGCATGGCCAACACCCAGGTGGCCGAGCTGGTGAACCAACTGGTCGGTGGCGGCATGGAGCTGACCGAAGCGCTGACATATGCACCGGTGGCGGCCAAGTTTGCGGTCGGGCAGGGGGCTTCGGGCGCCGATACCGCAAAGATGATTCTGGCGATGCAGAACAACGCCAAGATCACCGACCCGCAGAAAATGGAACAGGCCTTGGCGTCGGTCGCGCTGCTGGGCCAGCAAGGCAGTTTCGAGGCGGCCGACATGGCCAAGTGGTTTCCGGAGCTGTTGGCGCAGATGGCCAGCACCGGCATCACCGGCCAGGAGGCGGTCACGCAACTGGGAGCGATGCTGCAGGTGCAGATCAAGAGCGCCGGCAGCGCGGATGAGGCGGCGAACAACCTGAAAAACTGGGTCGCGAAAATCGGCTCGGAGGAAACGGTCAAAGGGTATGCCGATGCCGGGATTGACTATCAGGGCTCGATGAACGCCGCCATTGGCAAGGGCTTGTCGACTTTCGAGGCCAGCTTCGAACTGGCACGCCGGTATGTGGAAAAGACCGACCCGAAAAAGGCCAAACAGCTAAGTCAGGGACTGACGCAGATTGACAATGAAACCGACCCGGCCAAGGCGCAAGCGATGGCCGATGCCTTGGCCGCCACCCTGCGTACCGGCGATCTGTTTGCCGACATGCAGGTCAAGACGGCCCTGATGGCGTACACCCAGAACAAAAAATTCTACGCGGAGCTGAAAAAAGGCGCCTCGGACCCCAACGGCCCGCGCAAGGACATTCTCGACAAAAACCTGGCCGAGCGCCGTGAAGCGTCGGCGCAACGTTGGGCCGAAACCGGGCAGGCGTTCAACGATTCGCTGCGCGCCATCGGTGATGCCTTGCGCCCGGCGACGGATGCGCTGGCCACCGGTATCGCCGGCGCGGCGCGGGGTTTGACCGCGTTGTCCGAGGAAACGCCCAAGGCGGTGCTGGGCCTGGCGGCGCTGAGTGCCGGTGCCGTGCTGGCGGGCAAGGCCTGGGCCGCGCTGAAGATCGGTCGGGGGCTGGTGAACATCGCGCGCGGTTCGGCCGGCGACCGGTCCAACATAGTGCAGCGGGTGTTCGTGACCAACGCGAATGACGGCGATGACGACGGGCTGGATCACGGCAAAGAAGGGAAGGGCGGAAAGGGCAAAGGCCCTGCAAGTCGGGCGTCCCGTGGCATGAAAGTGGGCGGGGCGCTGGCGGTGGTCGGTGCCGGCGTTCAGGTGGTGGACACTTACCAGAACGCCACCACCCGTGATGAAAAGGCCGAAGGTTACGGCGAGGTGGCGGGCGGGCTCGTGGGGGGCGTGCTCGGTGGCGCGGCAGTCGGTGCGGCTTTAGGCTCGATCGTCCCCGTGATCGGTACCGCGATTGGCGGAGTGATCGGCGGCATGGTCGGCGCGTGGGGCGGGGGCAAGTTAGGCGCGACCATGGGCAAGGCGTTGTTTGGCGGGCCGGACACGCCGACCAAAGCGCCGATCGGCATCTTGCCCATGGCCGCCGGCCAGGGTGTTGGCGCGGTCGTACGCTCGATGGAAAACGTCCCCGCCGCGCCGGTGACGGCGGCGGCGTTGATGGCGACCACGGCGCCGAAGACACCCGAATGGCCGAAGGTCGATCAGCAATTCACCTTCGCCCCGGCCCCGGTCATTACCGTGCAGGGCGATGTGAAAGACCCGGCGCGGTTGGCGCAGGAGCTGATGCCGTACCTGAGCCGTCAGTTCGAGGACTTTGCCCGGGAGGCGCGTGACCGCCAGTTGTTTGATGCGCCCCACGTGGGCTAAGGAAGTGTTATGACGGATGAAAAGACCTACCTGCAACACTTGCAGGGTGGGCTGAAGTACATGGTCGACGCCGGTGAAGCTGGCCGCACTGACCTGGAGTCGATGACCGGGCCCATGAATGGCGCGCTCAATGAAATCAGCGGGGCGGCGGATGCACTGGAAGGTTTGCCCTTTATCAGCGAAGACCTCAGTGACAAGACCCGGCGTCTGCAGAGTGCAATCAACTCGGCGCAGGCGAAGATCGGCAAGGTCGCCAGTTTCTATAACCAGACCCAGCGCGCGCTGGCCCAGTTTGATGAGCACTTTTCCGCCCTGACCGAACAGATTGGCCGCTTTGGCGCGGCGTTCAATAAGGTCGCCGGCAAGGCGAATGCCGCATTGGGCAACATCTTCCCCACGGAATGGTTTGCCGGCGACATGACGCCAATCTCCGACGCGGTGAAGCCGTTTCCGCACCTGCTGATCCTCTACCCGCTGAAAGCCAATGAGCGGCCGTATTACTTCAACCTGGACACCGCGGCATTTGACGAACTGCGCCGGCAGACCTCGTTTCGCTGGGCCGCGCAGGAGCGCCTGACCCGGCGCCCGGCGCAACAGGCGGTGGGTCTGGGGGAGGAAAAAATCACGATCAAAGGCGCGATCTACCCCAGCTACAAAGGCGGCTTGAAGCAGCTGGATAGGCTGCGCAGCATCGGTTCGAAGTTGCTGCCGCTGAACCTGACCACGGGTTATGGCGAGGTATTGGGCAACTGGTGCCTGATCACTATCGACGAGGAACAAAGCGCCTTGCTGCCTGGGGCGATCCCGCGCAAGCAAGGCTTTTCATTGGAGTTTGTCCGTTATGGCGATGACTTGCAGAACAGCTGACGGGGATCTGCTCGACACCCTGTGCCACCACTATTACGGTCACCTGAACCGTAGCGTCGAAGCCGTGCTGGCCRCCAATCAGGGCTTGGCGGATGAGCCGCAACCGTTCCGGGCCGGCCTGCTGATCACGCTACCGGAGCTGGTGACCGAAACCGACAGCGTGATTTCGCTGTGGGATTGATCCCGTTACCCAGCCCGCCGAGTGCGGGCTTTTTCTTGTCTGGAGTGCCGACATGCAACCGCTTTTCCGCATCGTCGCCGACGGTGCCGACATCACCACCTTGATCAATGATCGACTGGTCTCGCTGCAGCTGTCCGATCGGCCCGGCATGGCTTCAGATTCGTTTGAGCTGCGCATTGATGACCGCGACGGCGCGGTGTCGCTGCCCGTGCGTGGCGCGAGTATCGAGGTCTACCTGGGTTATGCCGGCGCCGACCTGACGCGCATGGGCCGCTACACCGTGGACGAGGTGGCTGTTTCCGGCCCGCCGGACACGCTGGTGATCAGCGGCAAGGCCAGCGACATGCGCGGCAGCGGCAAAACCACCCGCAGCGGTAGCTGGGAAGACATCAGTCTGGCGCAGATTGTCGGTGACGTGGCAGCGCGCAATGGCTGGCAGCCTTCATGTCCAGTCGACACCCGCGTGCCGCGCATGGATCAGCTGAATGAGTCCGACTTCAACTTCATCACCCGCCTGGCCAAGAAACACGACTGCACTGCCAAGGTAGCCGACGGCAAGCTTCTGGTCCTGCCGCGACAGGGCGGGCAAAGCGCCAGTGGCAAGGCCTTGGGTGTAATCACCTTGCAACGCAATGACGTGACCCGTTGGCAGTTTCGCTTGAGCGACCGCAGTGCGCATCAAGGGGTCAGCACCCAGTACCAGGACTCGGACAGCGGGGAATTACAGATTTCGCACCTGGACAATCCCAACGTGCCGGAGGGCCTGCCGCCGGTGCACACCGATCGCCATCTCTACCCGGATAAAAGCGCTGCCGACGAAGCGGCGAAGGCACGATTGGCGGCGTTCAATCGTTCGACGGCCTCGGTGCGCCTCGACCTGCCGGGCCGGACCGACCTGTTTGCCGAAATCATGATCGAGGCGCAAGGCTTCAAGCGCGGGCTCGATGGCGAGTACCTGGTGGAGTCGGTCGATCACACCTTCACCCCGTCCGGATGGACGGTGTCGGTCGAGTGCAATGGTGGCAAGGAGGGCAAGGCCAAGGCCTCTGGCAAGCCGCAGAAAGTCGTTCTTGAAGTGCCGGATTGATTGCCTGGGGCGCGAGAGTCGTGCCCGGGCAAAGAAGTTTGAGTCTCAAAGTAAAAGGAGCGGCCAGTCTGGATGCGTCAACATCCCGCCTGGCCACCGTCCCCGCAGATTGTCCCTGCAAGTCCCGCCAAGGCTCCTGCTCTGTGCACAAAGCAGAGCGAGCCTAGCACCTGTTTATTTATACAGTAAAGGTCTTGCACTCTATGTCTTCACCTATCATCCCTTGGATGGGCGGCAAACGCCGCCTGGCCGACCGTCTTATCCCACTGTTTCCACCTCACGAATGTTACGTCGAAGTCTTTGCCGGCGGGGCTGCGCTGTACTTCATGCGCCCCCAGGCCGCGCCTGTTGAAGTGCTCAACGACATCAACGGTGACCTGGTGACCTTGTACCGCGTGGTGCAGAACCACCTTGAAGAGTTCGTGCGCCAATTCAAATGGGCGCTCAGTTCGCGCCAGGTGTTCGAGTGGCAGAAGATGACCCGCCCAGAAACCCTCACCGACATTCAGCGTGCCGCCCGATTTTTCTACCTGCAGCACCATGCCTTCGCCGGCAAGGTCTCCGGACAAACCTTCGGTACCGCCACCACGACCCCATCAATCAATCTGCTGCGCATCGAAGAAAACCTTTCAAACGCCTGGCAACGCCTGTCCGGCACCTACGTCGAAAACCTGCCTTGGCTCGAATGCGCCGAACGCTACGACCGGGCTCATACCTTCCATTACATGGACCCGCCGTACTGGCAGACCGCTGGGTATGGCGTGGACTTTCCGTTTGAGAACTACGAGCGAATGGCCGACTTCATGCGCCGCTGCAAGGGCAGGGTGATGGTCAGCATCAACGACCACCCGGACATCCGCCGGGTGTTCGAGGGCTTTCACTTTGAGACGCTGGATATTCGTTACACCACGACCAACCAGCGGCAGGGTAAGGCCGAGGTCAGTGCTGAACTGGTGATCATGAACTGGGAGCCGGCGGCGTTGGGAGGGTTGTTTTGAAATGATCGCTTTCACCCAAAGCTGACGGTGGCGACAGTCAGAAATCGACCCTTTATAGCCCTTCGCAGAGGGCAGATAGCGGCCAAAAAGCGCCTTACAGTTTGGGCGGTTTATAGCTGTCGTCCGCTGGAATCTGCGCTCCCAATGTCTAGACTCTAGGAGTCGAAAATTGACTTAAGGATTCAGGAGATGATCTTAATCCCAGCTATTCCGGCTCCTCTAAAAATGAGCCAAGCAGCTATATGTGATTGCGGTAAAGTCACCCTGCATGCTTGGCTACACCGCGACTCGAATGCGTTTAATTTCTTCCGCAAATATCTGAAATATAGCATTACTCTACATCAGAATACCCCGCCATTAATTGTTTACCAGCGTCTTCAATGTCAGATCAGTGCTATTCAATAAATTGCGAGTTATAATATGCGATCAAAAAAGCCGCAATCATTAACTCAGCCAAATTTGTTAGCAATTTATATTTTGCTCTTCGCAGTTTTATTTTCATCAACCACCTACTGTTTCGCCAGCGAGCAATTTAAAAACGAAACTGAAGAAGAATGCAGTCTCTATACTAAAATGGAGCGCCCCTCTGTCCAAGGTTATGAGTCGGAGTTTGAGTTCGGAGAAACTAAATACTTTGTGTCCTGGGAGGATCCTCCTGAGCCATTAATACCTTCGATATTCAAAATATTCACCGCGGACAAAAATGGACAAAATAGAGCGGAATTGCCTGGATACTTCTTAGAAATATTTTTTAATGGCAAATCATTATTAATTGTTGGGGACAAAGAGATATATGTAGCGGATCCCAAGGGTGGAAAACCCAAAAAATTTGAAATAGAAGCCAATTTAAACAATGACCGTAGTCGTCGTTTCGAGCATGTAGAAAATACGTTTCTTGGAGGGAGGCGCTTACAATTGTTAATCAAAGGCGACGACCAAACTGTGTTTATGAGTACGCCGAATGGGATTTATTCAATAGACTTAACTCTTGCAACCAAACCTTTCTTAATTCCGTTTTCCGATACAGCTTTAATTGTTGCAGCTAAAGATTCTTTCGCCTCAACTAAACATGGTTTTATCGCCATTTCTACGCCAGAAGGTGTATATACGCTAAATACAAATAATAAAATCACGCTTGGCCCCTTCGACATAGGCAGTGTTACACAGGCAGTGTCCACATCCCAATACCAAATATTAACTACAAGCAAAGGTTTAACCTTCCTCGATCCACTTACCAAATCAATCAAAAACTTCCCTGAGATCGATGCGTCAACCCAGGTGATGAGCACGCAGAACTACATATGGCTAAAGGGTCGCAATCAAAATCTTTATTATTGGAAAAAAGACAGCGAACCAAACGCTGTCAATGCGGGCATTGAATGGGGGCAAGCTCTAGAAACAGATCATGCAATCTGGGTGAATTCAGGCAGTAACATTTACAGATTCTCGAATTCTTTCGATTCCCCACCTCTAAAATCTACAATTAATAGTCTGTACTTTATTGCAGGAAGTCCATCAGGCGATTGGATTGTCGATGACGATTCCATCTATCTATGGTCGCCCTCAAATTCGGATAAAATTGTTCTGCAAGCTAAGACAGTCGGCGCATTTTATAACACAGGAGGTGACAAGGGTGTGATAGCCGTTCCGACTACTGAAAGTATATATTTCTTTACAAAAAATGATGACCCTACAATCCTAAAAATTCACGCGCCTCGAATTTACGACGCAATTGAAACCAAAAATAGATATTGGCTCATACTTAGCGAAGGGGTTTACTCCTCGCCAATAGATAAACTTTCCAACTTAGAAAAAATAGACCTTCCGAACTTTGATGGAGCAGAAAAGCCAAGCATAAACAGCACGGATCATCAAATCAATTTAGAGACGTCAGAATGGAAATATATTATAGATGAAAGCACTCTTAAGGTTGCAACGGAAATAACACCCAAACTGCCTTTCTCTCCTTTCTCTCCTTTCTCTCAAACTACCATATCTTATGATGACATAATAAATGAATTAAATGATGAAGTTAAAAAAGCAAAAAAATTGCCGTCTGACCTAATAAATAGCCCAACAATCGACGCAATGATAAAACGACAGGACATCGATAATCTCCCTTCGTGGAAGGCAACGGTATCATTTAATCAAATGCGCACCGAACTCGATCAGAGCCAAGAGTTTATTTTGAGCTGGAAAATCAAGTTGCTCGATTGCCGAATTCTGGCAGGAGATTTACCACAAGTATTAACAATCGAAGATGGCGACAAAAAAATAATATACAAATCAATAGCGAAAGACATCGTAAATGATGACGATAGAAGCTACATAATATACCCAGGGTTAATAGCGTCCGGGTACTACACAGCACGAATTACAATATTTGACGCGTTCGGAAGTGTGAAATCCGATAGCGTTAAGC
>NZ_JBFUIH010000087.1:0-7555 GCF_056401975.1 Pseudomonas sp. P4_C8
GCCTCGGTCTGTCAGATACACCGAGGTGATGCCATCGCCGGCAAGCCGGCTCCTACAGGTACGTGGTTGGGCATCAAGGGTGGCTATCTGCTGTTAAATATGGAACCTTTTAAAAGGTGCAGACGTCCACTCCCCTGTTACGGCACTCGTATCAGGGGCTGAAAAATCAGCAAGTTAGCCTGACGAGGCTGCGCTTATGGCTCGATCTCATGTGGTTTTACCCGCATGAAGAGCTGCTTCTCGCGAACGTTGATTTTCCCGGCAGCCAGGAATGGACAGCCGTACGGGACTGCGTTCGCCGACAAAAGAAAAAAGGAGTCCGCCTGTGGCTATTCGCTATGGCAAAGGGCTGATAGGAGGAGCGGTTGTCGTCGCCCTTCTGGCCCTGCTGGTCCATTGGATTGGCATCAACACGATCGAACATTACCGCGACGATTTGTTGTTTTACCTGCAAGCTCATCTGATTCTCGTCCTCGCTTCCATGCTGGCTGCCCTTGTTGTGGGTATCCCCGCCGGCATCTTCCTCAGCCGTCCGACCATGGTGGGACGCGCTGAACGCTTCATGCAGCTCTTCAACATCGGCAACACCGTGCCGCCTCTTGCCGTACTGGCCATCGCCCTGGGCATCCTCGGCATCGGTAGCGGCCCTGCAATCTTCGCCCTGTTCCTCGCCTCGCTGTTGCCGATCGTGCGCAACACCTATGAAGGCCTGAAAAACGTTCAGGGTTCACTGAAAGAAGCCGCCGTCGGCATCGGCATGACCCCGACTCAAGTGCTGTGGCGAGTCGAGTTGCCGAACGCGGTGCCGATCATCATTGGCGGCGTGCGCGTGGCGCTGGCGATCAACGTCGGCACGGCACCGCTGGCATTCCTGATCGGCGCCAACAGTCTGGGCAGCCTGATTTTCCCCGGCATCGCCCTGAACAATCAGCCGCAATTGCTGCTCGGCGCGGCCTGCACCGCCCTGCTGGCCTTGCTGCTCGACGGTCTGGTGACACTCGCCAGCCGCCTCTGGCTCGAACGCGGCTTGCGCCCGTCTTAAGCCTCGGCAAAGGAAATTTCATGAAAAGTATTAGCTTGTTACTAGGCTGCGTCCTGCTGTTCGCAGGATTTGCCCAAGCCGCTGAAAAACCGGTGATCCGCATCGGCGCGCGGGTGTTCACCGAACAAACCCTGCTGGCGGAAATCACCTCCCAATACCTGCGCACCAAGGGTTACGACACTCAGGTGACCGGCGGACTGGGCAGCAACCTCGCTCGCAGCGCCCACGAAAGTGGCCAGCTGGATTTGATGTGGGAATACACCGGCGTGTCGCTGGTGGCTTACAACCACATCACGGAAAAACTCGACAGCGCCCAGTCCTACGCCAAGGTGAAAGAACTCGACGCGAAAAAAGGCCTCGTCTGGCTGACCCCGTCGAAGTTCAGCAACACCTACGCCCTGGCCCTGCCGGAAAAAACCGCGAAGGCCTATCCACAGATCAACAGCATCAGCGAGCTGAACACGGTGTTGCAGGCTGAGCAGAAACAGAATCACCTAGTCGCGCTGGACACCGAGTTCGCCAACCGTTCCGACGGTCTGAACGGCATGGTCGACCTCTACGGCATGAACCTGACGCGCAAAAACATCCGGCAAATGGATGCTGGTTTGGTCTACACCGCCCTGCGCAACGGCCAGGTATTTGCCGGTCTGGTCTACACCACTGACGGTCGATTGAACGCCTTCAAGCTGAAACTGCTCGAAGACGACAAGCACTACTTCCCCGACTACACCGCCGCACCAGTCGTGCGCCAGGTGTACCTCGACGCCCATCCGAAACTCGCCGAAGAACTCAAGCCGCTGGCCGAACTGTTCGACGACGAAACCATGCGCCAGCTCAACGCGCGGGTCGATGTCGATCACCAAAGCCCGTCATCCGTTGCCGCCGATTTCCTGCGCCAACATCCCATTAAATAAGGAGGAAAAGACATGGAATTTCTGAACGCCTTTTCCCATCTCGACTGGCCATTGGTGCTGCACCTGACCTGGCAACACATCACCCTCGTCGGCATCGCTGTGACGTTGGCGATCGTGGTCGGCGTGCCGCTAGGCATCCTGATGACGCGTTTCC
Organism: Pseudomonas sp. P4_C8; assembly: GCF_056401975.1. NCBI lineage: Bacteria > Pseudomonadati > Pseudomonadota > Gammaproteobacteria > Pseudomonadales > Pseudomonadaceae > Pseudomonas > Pseudomonas sp. P4_C8. The sequence continues at coordinate 2,111 of NZ_JBFUIH010000087.1, forward strand.
CGACACTCGCCGGCCCGTTGCAGGCCAGCGCCACGGTGTTGCTGACCGTGCCGTCGATTGCGTTGTTCGGCCTGCTGCTGCCGTTCTACTCCAAATTCGGCCAGGGCCTCGGTCCGATGCCGGCGATCACCGCAGTGTTTCTGTACTCGCTGCTGCCGATCATGCGTAACACCTACCTCGCCCTGACCGGTGTCGAACCGGGTATTCGCGAAGCCGCGCGCGGCATCGGCATGACCTTCGGCCAGCGCCTGCGCATGGTCGAACTACCGATCGCGGTGCCAGTGATCCTCGCCGGTGTGCGCACCGCCGTGGTCATGAACATCGGTGTCATGACCATCGCCGCGACCATCGGCGCCGGTGGCCTCGGTGTACTCATTCTCGCTTCCATCAGCCGCAGCGACATGTCGATGCTGATCGTCGGCGCCGTGCTGGTCAGCCTCCTGGCCATCTTCGCCGACCTGCTTCTGCAATGGCTGCAACGCACGCTGACGAGTAGGGGGTGTTCGCCGCAAATGGCGGGCGCGCCGTCGCCCCACAAAGCGCAAGACTAGGCGCGAGGAGAGAGATTTGGTTTCTTCAAATGAACGACGAGCAACGACGGATTGCGCTTTGTGGGGCACGGCCCTCCGGGTTGGAGCTGTGATCCCGCCGGGCTGCGTTGTGGGACTTGAAAAGGAAACGACATTTCCTGCGTCCCACGCCTTGCCCGGCGGGATCACAGCTCCAACGCGCTCCGCCATTTGCGGCGAACACCCCCTACCTGGACTCCTGAAATGATCGAACTTCAAAACCTCAGCAAGACCTTCCAAAGCAACGGCAAAGATGTGAAAGCCGTGGACTCGGTAAGCCTGACCGTCAATGAAGGCGAAATCTGTGTGTTCCTCGGGCCATCGGGCTGCGGCAAAAGCACCACGCTGAAGATGATCAACCGACTGATCAAACCGACCTCGGGCAAGATCCTGATCAACGGCGAAGACACCACCGACCTCGACGAAGTGACCTTGCGTCGCAATATCGGCTACGTGATCCAGCAGATCGGCCTGTTCCCGAACATGACCATCGAGGAAAACATCACCATCGTTCCGCGCCTGCTGGGCTGGGATAAACAGAAATGCCATGACCGCGCCCGCGAGTTGATGAGCATGATCAAGCTCGAACCCAAGCAGTACCTGACTCGCTACCCGCGTGAGTTATCGGGCGGCCAGCAACAGCGGATCGGCGTGATTCGTGCGCTGGCGGCGGATGCTCCGCTGTTGCTGATGGATGAACCGTTTGGCGCGGTGGACCCAATCAACCGCGAGATGATTCAGAACGAGTTCTTCGAGATGCAGCGGGCGCTGAACAAGACCGTAATCATGGTCAGCCACGACATCGACGAAGCGATCAAGCTGGGCGACAAGATTGCGATCTTCCGCGCCGGCAAGCTGTTGCAGATTGATCACCCGGACACGTTGCTGGCGCACCCGGCGGATGACTTTGTCAGCAACTTCGTCGGCCAGGACAGCACGCTCAAGCGTCTGTTGCTGGTCAAAGCCGAGGACGCGGCGGACAACGCACCGTCGGTGAGCCCGGAAACGCCGGTGGCCGAGGCGCTGGAGTTGATGGACGAACTGGACCGTCGTTATGTCGTGGTCACCTGTGCTGACAACAAGGCACTGGGCTATGTACGTCGCCGCGATCTGCACCGTCAGTCGGGCACTTGCGCGCAATATCTGCGCAAGTTCAATGCTACCGCCGCGTACGACGAGCATTTGCGCATCCTGCTGTCGCGCATGTACGAGTTCAATCGTTCGTGGCTGCCAGTGATGGATGCCGAGCGGGTGTTCCTGGGTGAAGTGACGCAGGAATCGATCGCCGAGTACTTGAGCTCTGGCAAGTCCCGTGGGGGCAAGACCAGCATTGTTTCGCCAGCCGAGACTGCGTTGGCCTGATCTGACGCCATCGCGGGCAAGCCTTGCTCCTACGGGATTGGTGTCGTGCAAACGAAATTGGCACGCCACAAAACTTGTAGGAGCAAGGCTTGCCCGCGATTGGGGGCACCACAAATCCCTCTGACACCCCTCAAATACCCATCCAACGGGAACATCACACTGTCATGCAGGTCGGTTACATCAGTAACTGACGGGGACCGCACGACGGAACCGTGTAAAAACGCGACATTTTTTGTTGATCTCAAGCCCCTCACGCCCTAAAGTTCGCGCCGAACGTCCATGCTGGAAACGATCCATCCGGCTCAAGTACTGACGACGAGACAGCAAGGCCAAGGGAAAGCACCGATTCCCATGGCCTTTTTGCTTTCGGCGACATGCCTTGGGAAGTAGGCGAACCAAAGTGGGGATACGGAGGACGTTCATTTGCACCCATTGTTAATTTCAGTTTGCCAGTAGGAGTTCCCAGCATGTCGATCAACGTCGAAGACTATTTCGCGCGCGATACCTTCAACAAAATGAAGGCCTTCGCCGACAAACAAGAAACCCCGTTCGTGGTGATCGACACCGCGATGATCAGCCAGGCCTATGACGACCTGCGCGCCGGTTTCGAATTCGCCAAGGTCTACTACGCGGTCAAGGCCAACCCGGCCGTCGAAATCATCGACCTGCTCAAAGAGAAAGGCTCGAACTTCGACATCGCGTCGATCTACGAGCTCGACAAAGTGATGAACCAGGGCGTCGGCCCGGATCGCATCAGCTACGGCAACACCATCAAGAAATCGAAAGACATTCGCTACTTCTACGAGAAGGGCGTGCGTCTGTATGCCACCGACTCCGAAGCCGACCTGCGCAACATCGCCAAGGCTGCACCGGGTTCGAAAGTCTACGTGCGCATCCTCACCGAAGGCTCGACCACGGCTGACTGGCCTTTGTCGCGCAAATTCGGCTGTCAGACCGACATGGCCATGGACCTGCTGATCCTCGCCCGTGACCTGGGCCTGGTGCCTTATGGCATCTCGTTCCACGTCGGCTCGCAACAGCGCGACATCAGCGTCTGGGACGCAGCGATCGCCAAGGTCAAAGTGATCTTCGAGCGTCTGAAGGAAGAAGACGGCATTCACCTCAAGCTGATCAACATGGGCGGCGGCTTCCCGGCCAACTACATCACCCGCACCAACAGCCTGGAAACCTACGCCGAAGAAATCATCCGTTTCCTCAAGGAAGACTTCGGTGACGACCTGCCGGAAATCATCCTTGAACCAGGCCGTTCGCTGATCGCCAACGCCGGCATCCTGGTCAGCGAAGTGGTGTTGGTCGCGCGTAAATCCCGCACGGCGGTAGAGCGCTGGGTGTACACGGATGTGGGCAAGTTCTCCGGCCTGATCGAAACCATGGACGAAGCCATCAAGTTCCCGATCTGGACCGAGAAGAAAGGCGAGATGGAAGAAGTGGTCATCGCCGGTCCGACCTGCGACAGCGCCGACATCATGTACGAAAACTACAAGTACGGCCTGCCGCTGAACCTGGCCATTGGTGATCGTTTGTACTGGTTGTCGACCGGTGCTTACACCACCAGTTACAGCGCGGTTGAGTTCAATGGCTTTCCACCGTTAAAGTCGTTTTACGTCTAATAATATTTGTTAGCCAAGAAAGGCCCATGACTTGTCATGGGCCTTTTTTCATTCTCTTGACCAAATCTTAATTTGCTCAGATAGCGCATCTATTTCTGCAACATAAAGCCCAATACCTTTCAACTTTAATAGTAACTCACTGAACCTCATATTCTTTTTACGCGTAATAAGCTCCCGACCAGCGGAGTCAGAAAAATAACGAAGCCCAAAGAAAAAATCATTGACGTTATTGATAGCCGACGACGTTCGTCGGTAGATATTCTCCATCTCATACAACTGTTCTTTTGCTGCAACGCCCTTCATACCGGGCAACATCACGTCTCCACTAGCATTGTAAACCTCAAGCTTTGACTGTCCGCCATGGCATCGACACATATCCAATGAGAGCACTTGCATAAAACTGGCAAAGATATTGTGAATATCGAGATTCAATTCCTGCACCAGGCCTTTAACGTCCCCGACATCAGCCCCCAAATACATCAACCGAAGTGCAAGTTCGTGCAAGAGACCATCGACATCAGTCGGGGGCAACGCGATAAACTCATCAGAGGAAAATAACGTAAACCGCCGATGATCTAGACTATTAACCGGCATGCGCTGACCATCACCGGGCATATTTTCAATCGCTAAACGCAACTCCTCAGAAAAAATATTTACATCAGCTATTACGTCATCACATGTACGATCCAACTGCTGAATTCTTTCAGTCAACGCACCTAGGTAGTTAGTACTAAACGAAGACAAAACTTTCAAATTATCGATATCGGGCGGTGTAACCAACGCATGCCCCTGTTGCACCCACACGTCTGAAACACTCTTCATCTTGTCCAGAAACGGAGGCAGTAAAACCAGAAAATCCAAATAACACTTTAAGTACCCGAAATGCCGCTGCTGTAGAAGAAAACCAAACATAACACCTCCACAAGTCTAAATACCCCCATAAACGAGCGGACGGTCGATCACATCGACTGTCCGCTCTATTGCGTCTGCCAAGTTTTAGCTCAGGCTAGAACCTCCCAAACAAAAAAGACAGCCGCATCGCAACACTGGTGTTTTTAAGGCCTGGAGACCGGACGTAGATATTCAATAAAGCTTGCTGCCTCTACTTGAAAAGCGGCACTATAGTCACTGTCATTCTGAAATTTACTTGCATCCATTGCCTCAACAAAAAGCTCAATAGCACGGGATGCTTTTCCATATTCAGCAGCATACACCTTGCGTTGATCCTCAATGAGATGKATTGCGGTAATAAATTTAATCTTTTCTTCTGCACCAGTCTGCTTACCGCTCTCAACTTCAATTCGCTTTAAAAGCTCATCAATTTGTTCTTGAATTTTATCACTGCCTCTAATCATATCCATAAAGCATATGCCGGCACCGATATCTTCAATTGCCTTTTTTACCGCCTCAATCGCAAATTTAACCAATTCAAGTTCTGTAGGCTTCAGACCCAGCGCGATAAGTTTATCAATCGTCAACGTGACGTCCTGACCGATTTTTTCAATACCCGCTTTTTCTATCGCCGCTATTGCGTCGGTAATTTTCTGCTTTTCGCTCTGACTCTGAACCAAAGATACTTTAAGCTGCTCAATCATTTCCCGAGCACTTTCCTTGTCTTTTTCCAGCCCTGCCATATAACCAATCGTCGTCGTCTTATCAAAACCAGTGCTAATTTCATGCATTTGACTCCGGACAACCTCCTTCGTCTTCACTGTGTTAATTATTACTTTGTTAAGCAAAATATTACGCTGCCGCTCATACTCTTCAATAATTTCAGAATCATTATCCCCAGCCGCCTCGTCAGCTAGCGCCACTTCAATACCAACCAGCTTACCGCTATTATTCCTGAGTTCATTCAAGCTCTGGAGCGCACCGTCCTGCAG
>NZ_JBFUIH010000088.1:0-6905 GCF_056401975.1 Pseudomonas sp. P4_C8
CTTTTGTTCCCGCTAGCGTCGAGCCTGCACGTTCTTTCTTTTGTTCCCGCTAGCGTCGAGCCTGCACGTTCTTTCCTGACCTGCTCGACCCAGCGGCGCAACGCAGTAGGGCCGATATCGAAGTTGGCGCAGACCTCAAGAATGGGCTGGTCTTCATCAAGCACCATGCTTGCAGCATTGAGCTTGAACTCGCTGGAATAGGACTTTCGCATCATCATGCACACCTTAGATTTGGGCGCCATCATAGCGCCCTATTGATGTGTCCAATTTCATTAGGCCAGATCAGATTGGCTGCTTTTTTATGCTTGAAATAATCAGTTTAACGAGCTGGGTCTGAACCACCCGCAGGCAAAACCCGCACCGCCATCCCCGTTTCCCACCCAAAAAAAATGCCCAAACCTCCCGGTCCGAGCATTTTTTTGACCCCTATCACCCACCCTCCCCCAAAAACCCCGACCCTACGTAACCCTCCAACTATCGGACGCCAACATCATTTCGCTACTAAACTCGGGACAAGCGGGTTCGGGTGCAGGATTATAGCCAACACGTATCGCCCAACCGACGGCCAGGTACTCAACAATAGCCAGCCCACTTTAGAGGGCATTACCCATGGATAGCAGAACTCTACGCAACCTCATGCGCATAGTGCAGACCGGCTCTTTGTCGGCGGCGGCAGAGCATTCCTGTTTAACGGTGCAGGCATTGGCTGCGCAGTTGAACAAGGTCGAAGAGCAGTTTGGTTTTCGGTTGTTTCGTCGCTCCAACAAGGGATTGACCCTGACCGCGCAGGGCTCGGAACTCACGCCTTACATGGACAAGGTGTTGCTGGCCACGCGGCAACTCGAAGAAAAAGTGGCTGCGCTGAAGGTGCCTGGGCAGCGCACGCTCAAGGTGGCGCTGAACACCACGCTTTCGTCTGACTTCAATCGGCGAATGATCGGACGCCTGATTGAGGTATTTCCCGACTATCAGTTGGAATTCAGCTACGCCGAGTCGATGGAAAACCTCAGCAAACTGAAGAATGAAGATTTCGACCTGGCCGTGTTGATCGGCCCGCAGCAGCCGGGGTTGCCGAGCATTATCCTGCCCGAAGTTCAGGTGCAGGTGGTCGGTGCTCATTGCGGCCAGGAAAACGATCCGTTGGTGCTGCTCGGCAACAAGTTTCAGGTGCGTCCGGCCGGCGATTGTCCGTATTCCCACAGTTTTTTGCGTTTTCTCGACGCCGGCCTTGGCAATTACGAATCGAGCAAACGGATGGTCTATTCCTGCAGTGAGACGCTGACGCTGTCGCTGATCACGCAAATGGATGGCCTCGGCATGGTGTCCCGTGACGCGGCCCAACGTAACGGCTTGACCATTTTCCCTGGCTTCGAGGATGCCCTCGAAGTGCGGTTGGCGGTCAATAACCCTGAGTTGTCGGGCCAGGCGTTGCAAGACGTGGTCGACCTTCCGCTACATGAACGAGCCGAGCGCAATGTACGCAGCCGTTCCCACCGCAACGGAGAGAAAGAGGTTTTTGCTGAAGTACGCACATAACAACGTCGGAATCGCGGCATAAAATTCCGGGCGATCGAGCTGCACGTGTTGATCCTTGATCAACAACGGCGTGAGGCTGATGGCAGCGACGATCGCCACCGGCAAGTATTCCAGCGCCCGGGCGACGAAGGGCGGCCAATGGTCGGTGTTCACTTGCAGCGGCAATGCTCGTGGCAAAAATGTAACGGCCATCATCAATACAACGACCAGAATCAGGAACGTTTGGTCAGGCATACACCCACCCCGCAGCCCACAAAGGTGGCGATAAACACGTTGAACGGCGAGCTGCCGGCCAGGCTCAGCGCGCCCATGCAAGCGACGGCGGCCAGTGCGGCGATGAGTTTGTTACGGGTATTGCACAGTGAAACCAGCACATAGAGCATCATCGCCGTCAACGCGTAGTCGAGCTGATACTTGATCAAGTGCGCCGCGTACTGCGCGCAAATCGCCCCGAGCAAACCGCCGAGCACCCATGAGGTGTGGCAATACAGATTGAAGCCGATCAGGTAACGCACATTGACCGGCGCCCCCTTGCCCAGTTTGACGCTGTGGAAAGCGAACGATTCATCGGTCAACCCGCCCGCATAACACCAACGCTCAAGTCGACTGAGCCCCATCGCCTGCAACGCCTTGGCCATGTAGACCGACATCAACATGTGCCGCGCGTTGATCAGAAACGTGGTGAGGACAATGGTGGTCAGCGACGCGCCACTGGAAATCAGCGCCAGGGCGGCAAACTGCGAAGCACCAGCGTAAACGAACAGGCACATGGCGACCGGCAACCACACAGGCATCCCGGCATTGACCGCCATCAGGCCGAACACAAACGACACCGTGAAATAACCCGCCACTACCGGGCTGGCTTCGGCAAAGGTGCGCGAACGCCGGGGCCCGACCATCAGCGGCTGGCTGCTGGACGTCTCATTCATAGATCTCTCTCAAATGTTCTTTCGCCGCGCGGTTCGCAAAAACCCTGGGCACTCCAAAAACGTTTACCGGCGAGGTTTGCATCGTCGACAAACAGGAACATCCGCAGCACGCCCACGCGTTTCATGTCCGCCGATGCCGCTTCAACCAGCCGTTGACCAACGCCCTGGCTGCGGTACATCGGGCTGACCGCCAAGTGGTTGATAGTGCCGCGACTGCCAAGCATGCCACCCAGCACCGCGCCAACGATTTCGCCACTGAGGTCCAGCGCGATAAACGAGGTGGTGGTTTTTTGCACCAACACCCCGCGCAGGCATCTGGCGTCCTGCCATTCGCAGAAAGACACCTCTTCGAATTGCCGAAAGAAGCGCTCCAGACGCTGCGCATCTTTGGCCGTCGTGCGCCGCAACATCACCGGTGCAGGGCACTCGGCGAGGCTCATCATGGGGTCGAGCTGTTCAGCGAACAATGTCAAAAGCGGTCCCGGGCCGCGAGAAGGAAATCGCCAGAATTTGTCGATAAGCCATGTTGTGGGAATGGGTATTGCGCGCCGGTGTGACGTAGTGGCGCATGTCTCGATCAAGGAAGTAAGTGGTATCGAGAATCTCCTCGTACGTTGTCGACGCCAAATGCTCTTGTTCATGGGCGCTGTACAAGCGGCTCTCCGCCCCCTCCACGTTATTACGCCCCCAAAAATGCACACCACTGAACGGGTAGCCGTCGCAGTGAATACCTTCCGGGGTAATCTCCAGTTGTTTGCCTGGCTTGATCTCGATACGGATCTGGTGAATCTGGCATTGCCAGATTTCGTTGTGCAGTTCTGGTGGCAGAACGTTTTTGTACACCTCGAAATCCGTGTCAATCAGGCTGCGCATCACCGGTGAATGGATGATTTCATCGGAGAAGTCCTGGAAGTGCCGCACCATTCCGCCCACATAGCTGTTGTTCGCCTTGGACTGAACGTAAGCGCGGTGTTCCAGCTGTGTCAGTTCACGCGTCACCGGGTTGTACTCGAAATCGCTGTAGCGACGGTACCGATTGCCCGCCTCGGCCTGACCGTAGTAACTGTCAGGCTCCATGTTTTCCCAACTTCTGGTCAATCTGACGAAGTCGGAGAAGTGACCGAATAAATTGAAGTCGCTACTTTTGACGTTGACGTATTTATCGCGCCGTAGCGATTCGCCCACTTCTTTGTTCAAAACGAGCATTTTTTTAAATCTCCGTGCATTTAGCAACCTAATCTAGAGAGCACAGGATTTGCGTCCATGAGAAAGAATTTCAGGCATCTCAAGCACGGTTTGAAACGGCGTTTGAAGTGGCTTGAATTCCACTTTTTACGACTGAGAACAGCCGTTTTTAGTGCTTTTTTACTGTAATGAGGCAAAAAACCCACCGAACCAGTCCGGGGGTTTTTCGATTTTTTGTCGCTCATAAAACCATCGCCCATAAAAAAGCGCCGCCATCCCGGCAGCGCTTTATCAATCCTTTGTTTTTTCTTCTTATCCTTCCATCACATCCCACAACGCTTCCAGTTCCGCCTCACTGAATAAACCAGCGGGGTAGCGCTCGATCATCGTCCGACGCGGATCAGGTTCACTGATCTGACGCATTCCATTGGACTTCAACCAGTGCGCAAGGTCCTGGAGCGATTCGCCATTTATTGCCAGGGGATGCAACGCCCGCTCGCTCACTACGTTTACTTCGGCGTTCATTTCAGCGCTCTCTCCTGGTTCGTGAGCGGCTAACTTATCCAAGGTTTATGACAGAACATCGCAGTTCTCCCCCTCCCTGTTTCGCGCGGTGATAGATACAAGAGCTGTGCCAATGTTTCGGTACTGTCGACAAGCGGATACAAAAAAGCCCGCAGTCCTTTAGGGCTGCGGGCTTTTCATATAGAAGGGAGGATTAACATCTGCTCAACAGTTTTTGCAATTGACTCAAGATGTTACAACCTCACTCACTCCTTGTGCGGCGCAGGTTGCTGTTGGGTAAGGCAGTGGATGTTACCGCCTCCCAGTAACAGTTCCCGGCCTGGCACCATCACCACTTCATGTTGCGGGAACAGCGTCTGCAAAATTTCTTTTGCCGGGCCGTCCAGCGGGTCATCGAAGCTCGGCGCAATAATCCCGCCGTTGACGATCAGGAAGTTCACGTAAGAACCGGCAAGACGAACAGTCGGATTGCGCTCCTGAGTGCCGTCCACCGGGTCGACACCGGCGCACTCTTCTTGAGTCGCATACAGCGGCCCCGGAATCGGCATTTTGTGCACCGTGAACGGGCGACCCTTGGCGTCGGTGCTGTTTTGCAGCACGTTCATTGCCGCCTGGCAGCGCGGGTAGTTCGGGTTTTGCGGGTCATCGGTCCAGGCCAGCAATACTTCACCCGGGCGCACGTAGCAGCAGAAGTTATCCACATGGCCGTCGGTTTCGTCGTTGAACAAACCGTCCGGCAGCCAGATGATTTTATCCACAGCCAGATTCGCGCTGAGCACCGCTTCGATCTCTGCACGATTGAGGTGCGGATTGCGATTGCGGTTGAGCAGGCATTCTTCGGTCGTGATCAGGGTGCCTTCGCCATCGACGTGAATCGAACCGCCTTCGAGCACGAAGCCCTCGGTACGATAACGCTGGCTGCGCTCGATCTCGAGGATTTTGCCGCCGACTTGCGAATCTCGGTTCCACGGCGAATACAGGCCGCCGTCGAAACCGCCCCAGGAGTTGAAGTCCCAGTTCACACCCCGGACTTCACTACGGTTATTGATGACAAAGGTCGGGCCTGTGTCGCGAACCCACGCATCATCGCTGGACATTTCCACCACACGAATGTTCGGCACGTCGAGACGTGCGCGAGCGTTTTCGTACTGGCCAGCGGAAACAGCGACGGTCACCGGCTCGAAACGCGCGATGGCTTTTGCCACCGCCACGTGTGCGGCTTGCGCCGGTTTGCCACCCAGGCGCCAGTTGTCCGGGCGCTCGGGCCAAATCATCCAGGTCTGGGTATGTGGCGCCCATTCGGCCGGCATATAGAAGCCGTCGGCGCGAGGCGTGGTGTGCAAAGTGGTCATGACAATCAGGACTCCAGGGAACCGTCGAGAGTTTTCAGTGCGCCGTACAGGTTCGGGCGACGATCACGGAACGAACCCCACGCGCTGCGAATATGTTCCAGCTCGTCGAGGTCGAAAGTGTGCACCAGAATACCTTCTTCGGTTTTGTTGAGCTCCTGAACTTTTTCGCCGAACTGATTGGCGATGAACGACGAGCCATAGAAGGTAATGTCGTAGCCGTCCTGCTCTTCGTTGCCGATGCGGTTGCTGGCGATCAGCGGCATCAGGTTGGCGCCGGCATGCCCCTGTTGTACGCGCTGCCAGTGATCACGGGAGGAAATGGTCTTGTCGTGCGGCTCGCTGCCGATGGCGGTCGGGTAGAACAGGATTTCCGCGCCTTGCAACGCCATGCTGCGCGCGCACTCCGGAAACCACTGATCCCAGCAGATGCCCACGCCGATTTTCGCGTAGCGGGTGTTCCACACTTTGAAGCCGGTATCGCCCGGGTTGAAGTAATACTTCTCGTGGTAGCCAGGGCCGTCCGGGATGTGGCTTTTACGATAAATCCCGAGGTTGGAGCCGTCGGCATCGATGATCGCGATGCTGTTGAAGCGCGCGCGTCCGGCCAATTCGTAGAAGCTGATCGGCAGCACCACTTGCAGCTCTTTGGCGACTTTCTGGAAGTGCTTGATGGCGACGTTGTCTTCAACGGTCGTGGCCAGTTGCAGGTAATCCGGGTTCGGCTTCTGGCAGAAGTACGGGGCTTCGAACAGTTCCTGAATCAGGATGATCTGCGCGCCTTTGGCTGCAGCCTCACGGACCAGCTTCTCAGCGGTTTCGATATTGGCTTCAAGGTCCCAGGAACAGGCCATCTGGGTAGCGGCGACGGTAACAATACGGCTCATGAATCGGCTCCTGAGCAAAGGCTTGGGGTCGAGTGTGGCATCGACCCATGACAGAAATGAGAAGCACAGGCTGTGGATCGACCACAGCGAGGCTGCGGTGACTTTATAGCCGATAAATATCGGCTTTAGAAGCCACCAGAAAACCATCCGTCATGTTTTTTTACTAAAAAGCCGATATCTATCTGATTAGCGCGATCCCCTGTAGGAGTGAGCCTGCTCGCGATAGCGGTCGAACATTCAACATGGATGTTGACTGATCCTGCCCAATCGCGAGCAGGCTCACTCCTATGTATGGACTCGCCCCCACTGTCTACCTGCTTTTCAAACACTGCTACCCGGTTGCATCTATGTATAAGGCCTATTCGAGGAAGCCATCTTTGGCTTCTGGCCAACATTGGTTGAGCTCACGGTATGCCGATTACATTCAGGCCTCGAAGGCCGGTAGGAGCGCAGGCATCAATCCGCGACGGTCTGACCTGGGGTCAATGTTTTCT
>NZ_JBFUIH010000089.1:0-6883 GCF_056401975.1 Pseudomonas sp. P4_C8
GTTCGTTCCCAGGCGAGCGCTACGCACTCGAACGCAGCCTCGCAGGCTCGACAGCTGCTACAGGTCCCACCCAGTCTGCAGTAAACGGATACCGGTCTGCACCCAACGGATAGTCCGCCTCATCCCCCCGTCCTAGCATGGCCCTGCCTGATAAAAACAATGGAGGCGGCGGCCATGTCCCTGCGACCCGAATACCTTCACTCCCTGCTTGAAGATGACAAAGACACCGGCGTCTACCGCTGCAAGCGCGAGATGTTCACCGACCCACGGTTGTTCGATCTGGAGATGAAACACATCTTCGAAGGCAACTGGCTGTACCTGGCCCACGAGAGCCAGATCCCCAACGTCAACGATTTCTACACCACCACCATGGGGCGCCAGTCGATCTTCATCGCGCGCAACAAGGAGGGTGTGCTCAACGCCTTCATCAACGCTTGCAGTCATCGCGGTGCGACGCTGTGCCGGCACAAGACCGGTAACAAAAGCTCCTACACTTGCCCGTTCCACGGCTGGACCTTCAACAACTCCGGCAAGTTGCTCAAGGTCAAGGATCCGGCAGCGGCCGGCTACCCGGCGAGCTTCAACTGCGAAGGCTCTCACGACCTGACCAAAGTCGCGCGGTTCGAGTCCTATCGCGGTTTCCTGTTTGGCAGCCTGAACGCCGACGTGGTGCCGCTGGTTGAGCATCTCGGCGAGTCCGCCAAGATCATCGACATGATCGTCGACCAGTCCGCCGATGGCCTGGAAGTGCTGCGCGGGTCTTCAAGCTACATCTACGAAGGCAACTGGAAACTCACCGCCGAAAACGGCGCCGACGGTTACCACGTAAGCTCCGTGCACTGGAATTACGCGGCTACGCAAAACCAGCGCAAACAACGTGATGCCGGCGACAGCAATCCGACCATGAGCGCCGGCACCTGGGCCAAGCAGGGCGGCGGTTTCTATTCCTTCGACAAGGGCCACATGCTGCTCTGGACGCGCTGGTCCAACCCCGAAGATCGCCCGCTGTATGAACGTCGCGACGAATTGGCCCGAGACTTTGGGCAGGCCCGCGCCGACTGGATGATCGAGAACTCACGCAACCTGTGCCTGTACCCGAACGTGTACCTGATGGACCAGTTCAGCTCGCAGATCCGCATCGCCCGGCCGATCTCGGTCAACCGCACGGAAATCACCATTTACTGCATCGCCCCCAAAGGCGAAAGCGACCACGCCCGTTCCAGCCGGATTCGCCAGTACGAGGATTTTTTCAACGTCAGCGGCATGGCCACCCCGGACGATCTGGAAGAGTTTCGCTCGTGCCAGACCAGCTATCAGGGCAGCGTCACCACCTGGAATGACATGTCCCGCGGGGCCGAGCACTGGGTCGAGGGCGCCGATGAGGCGGCTAAAGAAATCGACCTGCATCCGCTGCTCAGCGGTGTGCGCACCGAGGACGAAGGCCTGTTTGTGCTGCAACACAAGTATTGGCAGCAAGCCATGCTCAAGGCGTTGGCCGCTGAACAGCCCGAATTGATTGCCGTGGAGGCCGTGCAATGACCATCACCTATGAAGCCGTGCGCGACTTTCTTTACCGCGAAGCACGCTATCTCGACGACAAGCAATGGGACGAGTGGCTGGAACTGTACGCCGTCGATGCCTCGTTCTGGATGCCGTCCTGGGACGACAACGACGAGTTGACCGAAGACCCGCAGCGGGAAATCTCGCTGATCTGGTACGGCAACCGCACGGGCCTGGAAGACCGCATCTTCCGCATCAAGACCGAGCGCTCCAGCGCAAGCATTCCGGACACCCGGACCTCGCACAACCTCAGCAACATCGAGTTGCTCGAACAAGCGGATGGTCTGTGCAAGGTGCGCTTCAACTGGCACACCCTGAGCTTTCGCTACAAAACCGTCGACAGCTATTTCGGCAGCAGCTTCTACACCCTCGATGTGCGTGGTGAAAACCCGCTGATCAAGGCCAAGAAAGTGATCCTGAAGAACGATTACGTTCGCCAGGTCATTGATGTCTACCACTTGTGAGGCGGCCGTCATGACGCATTCCATTGCATTCAATTTTGAAGACGGCGTCACCCGGTTCATCGACGCCAATGTCGGCGAAACCGTGGCCGATGCTGCGTATCGCCAGGGCATCAACATCCCGCTGGATTGCCGTGACGGCGCGTGCGGCACCTGTAAATGCTTTGCCGAGGCCGGTCGTTATGATTTGGGCGAGGAGTACATCGAAGACGCGCTCAGCGCCGAAGAAGCCGAGCAGGGGTATGTCCTGACTTGTCAGATGCGCGCCCAGAGCGATTGCGTGGTGCGAGTGCCGGCGTCCTCCGACGTTTGCCGCACACGCCAGGCCAGTTACGACGCGACAATCAGTGCTGTGCGGCAGCTGTCCGACAGCACCATCGCGCTGTCGATCAAGGGCGAAGCGCTGAACACACTGGCGTTCCTGCCGGGGCAATACGTCAACCTCGGGGTTCCCGGTAGCGAGCAGACCCGCGCCTATTCGTTCAGCTCGTTGCAGCGCGACGGTGAGGTCAGTTTCCTGATCCGCAACGTGCCTGGCGGTCTGATGAGCAGTTTCCTGACCGGCATGGCCAAGGCGGGCGACCGCATGAACCTGGCCGGGCCGTTGGGCAGCTTCTATCTGCGCGACATTCGCCGTCCGTTGTTGCTGCTGGCCGGCGGCACGGGGTTGGCGCCGTTCACGGCAATGCTGGAAAAAATCGCCGAGCAGGGCAGCGAACATCCGCTGCATTTGATCTACGGCGTGACCAACGATTTTGATCTGGTGGAACTTGATCGACTTGAAGCCTTCGCCGCACGCATCCCGAATTTCAGCTTCAGTGCCTGCGTGGCCAGCCCCGACAGTCAGCATCCGCTCAAGGGTTACGTGACTCAGCACATCGAACCCCGGCATTTGAACGAGGGCGACGTCGACGTCTACCTGTGCGGCCCGCCGCCGATGGTCGAGGCTGTCAGTCAGTTCATTCGCGAGCAAGGCGTGGCGCCTGCGAACTTTTACTACGAGAAATTTGCCGCCAGCGCGGCCTGAGTCGGGAGCGAGCCTGCTCGCGAAGAGAGCGGAACATTCAACGGTGATGTCGCCTGTCAGACCGATTTCGCGAGCAGGCTCACTCCCACAGGTCAGTGTTTTTTACGAGGTGCACATGAACAGATTTCACGAAAAAGTCGCGCTGATTACCGGGGCGGCGCAAGGCATCGGGCGGCGGGTGGCCGAGCGCATGGCTGCTGAAGGTGCGCAGTTGATTCTGGTCGACCGCTCCGAGCATGTGTTCGAGCTGCAGCAACAATTGGGGCAGAGCAACCAGGTACTGGCCCTGACCGCCGATCTTGAGCAGTACAGCGAATGCAGCCGGGTAATGCGCGCCGCCGTCGAGCGTTTCGGGCGTCTCGACGTGTTGGTCAACAATGTCGGCGGCACGATCTGGGCCAAGCCATTTGAGCATTATGAAGCGCAACAGATCGAAGCCGAGGTCCGCCGTTCGCTGTTTCCGACGTTGTGGTGCTGTCATGCGGCGCTGCCGATCATGCTGGAGCAGGGGAGTGGCGCCATCGTTAACGTCTCGTCCATCGCCACGCGCAGTATCAATCGCGTGCCCTATGGCGCGGCGAAGGGTGGGGTGAATGCCCTGACGGCCTGCCTGGCCTTCGAAACCGCCGGCCGTGGCGTACGGGTCAATGCGACCGCACCCGGCGGCACCGAAGCGCCGCCTCGGGTCATTGCACGCAACGATGCCGAGCAAAGCGCGGAAGAAAAGGTCTGGTATCAGCAGATCGTCGAGCAGACGCTCGACAGCAGTTTGATGAGGCGCTATGGCACGCTGGATGAGCAGGCGGGCGCTATTCTGTTTCTGGCCAGCGACGAAGCGTCGTACATCACTGGCATGATCATGCCGGTCGGCGGTGGTGATCAGGGCTGACGCTCACTGAAAACAACCCATTAGTGGTTTGAGCCGAGACAGTTTAAAGGCGACGTAGAAACGCTTTGACTATCTGGCGCGTGGCGTCGCTCGTGCTCAGGTTGTCGACTGTCTCCAGTGGATGCCAGGTTTCGCCTGGCTCGACTTTGCCGCCGGGCAAGCTCCAGCGACACTTGGGTTTACGCACCAGGAGAACATGTCGGTCCAGTTCGCAAATGACCGTTGCACGTACTTTCATTTGTTACCTGACTAACGAATGCCATGAAAAAAACATCAATTTGCAATATATGGGCCGTGGCCTCTGTTTCACGGGTTAGAGCAATGCGCTCAGCGAAAAGTGCAATTGAATGCTGGAATACTGGCGCGACGTCTGGTCGGCACTTGAGCAAAGCTGGGGTGTAAGGTAATCGGGTCAATCGTCGACTTCACTGCCAAAAAGGAGGTGACTATGAGCGTTCCGATGTTGAACAAAATGCACATGAACGGTTATGACGTACTCAGCGTAAACAATGGCCCCTGGCGGGTGTGCACCCAAGGTGATCGGTTGGGGGATTTCAGCAGCAGAGAGGAAGCACTGGCCTATGCCGCATCGCTTCCCGCCTATCGAACGAGGACGGCCCGCCCGTCAGGCCAGAAATCAACATGACAGCACATTTGAAGCCCCGGGATGCCGGGGCTTCTTCTTTGGATACCTGCAATAAGCGTGTGTACGGCTAGTGGGTCCAGCACGTCAGAATGGTCAGTAGCCTCCACCGGAGTGGGAAGGTTCCCTGGCCTCCTGTTGCGCTTGACTCCACTGTGCGCAGGTCATGAAGCTTTTGTGATCGACTTTACCGTTGCCATCGAAGCTGATGTTGTACGGCTGATGCTGCTGGCCTGCCTGCGTCAACGTGTAGTCAAAACAAGTGCCAGGTTCCACCGTGCGGTCCGTTATTGAGACAGGCTTCCCGCCAATCTGCTGCACCTGGTCCTTGCTCATCCCTGTCTCGACCCTGGCGACCAGCGGCTGGGCACCGTAAATGTGTTCCTCGGTGCTGCAGCCACCCGCCGCCAGCACGACCACCAGCGTGAACAGAGATTTGTTCATCGCAGTGCTCCCGTTAGTGAACTTTCGTTCGACTGATCACCTTGGCTTTCACTTCTTCGGCATAGCCCGCCAGTCGTCCTTCATCGCCCTGAAACAACTCGCACAACCTGAGAGCGGCTTGTGCATCCACATCATTGCCCGCCTGGCGTAACTGCTCTGCAAGGCGCAGCAACTCTACTGCCGACCATCTCAAATCCGACGCAACGCTTTGCAGGTCACGGCGAAGTTCGTTTTCATCTTCGTTAAGCCACATGACGACCTCCTGCAATTTCTTGCAAGGAAATAGTAGTTCTATTTGGTATGACACAACGTTTGTTCGTCTGATCCCTGAGCGATAGAAGGTGCTTCCATTGGTCGGAAAGATCAGTGTGAGTGACACCGCCCGATATCGTACGAAGGTCAATGAATGTCGTCAGGGCGAGGCCACCCCAAATGAGCAATACCGATGATTTCAAATTGCATGCCCATGAGTTGATCGCTGATCTGGATGCCGCGACTTCAGAGATGATGAAGCTGATTTCAGCTCATCAACTGAGTGGCTCAGAGTGGGAACGGGTCACGCAATGGCAGCATGAAGCGTATGAACGGTGGATGGCCTATCTGAACAAAAGAACCTATCCAGACCCTCCTGAAAACAATGCTCCATACTGAGTTGTGTTCAATAGATGGATGTCCGGACGGCGACGCGGTACATTTCGCGTTTTTACGGGATAAGGGTGCGTCATGCGGATGTTAATTGGGGGCGTAATGCTGGCCATGTTGGCAGGTTGTTCGTTGCCGGCGTCTGTGGTGCCGGGTGAGCCTAACGTCAGCAAATACAGCAACAAACCGCCGAAAGAACTGGCCGCATGCATTTTGCCAGAGTGGCAGAAAGAAGTTCCGAAGACGACTCAGGCCGGCATTTCCAATGGCTATCGAATCAACGCACCGAGCATCTTTACGGCGGACGAAATTCTGGACATCGTCAAATACAAGGACGGCAGCCGGGTTTCGCTGTATCAGGGGCCACCGTGGGCCAAGTCCGACGCGATGCGCAAGGCAGTCAAGGCGTGTTTGTAAGTTCATAGGGCGCGTAGCCGTCTTGTCAACTCGGTAATTTTTCCCGGCTGACGTCGATCAAGCCGCCTGTTTGCGCATGGCTTCGAACTGCATTGTGGTTTTGTTGATCGTGATCGTGATCGTGATCGTGCCCGGATGTCGAACTTCTGCATGCATGAGCAAAAGGTAGATTTTTAATCAGTCATGCGCACGCGAGTTACTTATGTGTGTCGTGATCAGCGTTGCGCCGATCAGCGCCCGAAGGGTTGCCAAGGTTTATCAGCCGTCTTTCTACCAAAACGTTGTCGAGTGCCTGGCGCGCATCGGGGTCCAGTTGGTGTTCTCTCTCCTTGAGCTCCAACAGGATCGGGTTCGACCAGGCGCGATAGGTTTTTTCTGCGTCGCGAACGGACATCATTAATCTCTCCTTGATCAGTCGCCCACGCATAAGAGGGGGACATTTGATTGCGTAGAGACCCTAGTTGAGAAATCAGATTTTCGCCAACACATTGCACTGCAATGGTGCGTTCAGTTCGGAAGTGAGTGGGATGTCGGGCAACTATGAACTCAAGTTGCCCTGGGGGGGGCGCAGCTCGACCGGCGGCAGGTTAAAGTCAGTTGGTGACCAGCAGTTCCGGGCCGAGGTAGTTGTTGATTTGCTCGATATCGTCGTCGCCCAGACTGCCCACCGAGGACGCCAGACGCAGGTGCGACATCAAATAGCGCAACTTGGCCTCAAACAGATCGTGGCGCGCAACGAAGAGCAACTCTTCGGCATTGAGGACGTCCACGTTGGTGCTGGTGCCGCCCTCTTTGAAGCC
>NZ_JBFUIH010000090.1:0-5898 GCF_056401975.1 Pseudomonas sp. P4_C8
CCGAGCTTGTAGCTTGTAGATCAGGCCGACAGTGGTAAGGATCGCCAGGCCCATGCCGAGCATGCCGAACAGGTTGCCGCGACGCGACGTGGTGGGGTGCGAGAGGCCCTTGAGCGCCTGGATGAAGCAGACCGAGGCGATCAAATACAGGGAAGTAACCAGGTTCATGCTCATGCTTGTTGCACCTCAGCCTTGACTGCTTCGGTCTTGGCTGCCGGAGCTTTGGCCGCTTTCTTCTTGAACATTTCCAGCATGCGCCGGGTCACCAGGAAGCCACCAAATACGTTGACCGCGGCCAGGGCCACGGCCAGGGTGCCCATGGTCTTGCCCAGCGGGGTCACGGTGAGGGCGGCGGCGAGCATGGCGCCGACGATCACGATGGCCGAGATGGCGTTAGTGACCGCCATCAGCGGTGTGTGCAGTGCAGGTGTCACGTTCCAGACCACGTGGTAGCCGACATAGATGGCCAGCACGAAGATGATCAGGTTGTAGATACCGTGAGAGATCAGCATGTCTTCCATTGTTTTTATCCTCAGCCGTTCTTGCGCACGATCTGGCCGTCGCGGCACATCAGGCACGCGGCGACGATATCGTCTTCAAGGTTGATCACCAGTTGTCCTTCTTTATCGAACAACAGTTTCATGAAGTCCAGCAGGTTGCGTGCGTACAGTGCCGAAGCGTCTGCCGCTACCGCGCCGGCCAGGTTGGTCGGGCCGCAAATGATCACGCCATTCTCGACTACCACTTGATCCGCCACGGTCAACGGGCAGTTGCCGCCCTGAGCTGCTGCGAGGTCGATGACYACCGAMCCCGGCTTCATCTGCGCCACGGTTTCCGCGCTTAGCAGCGTCGGTGCCTTGCGGCCCGGGATCAGTGCAGTAGTGATGACGATGTCAGCCTGCTTGGCGCGTTCGTGCACGGCCAGGGCCTGACGTTGCATCCAGCTGGCCGGCATTGGTCGCGCGTAACCGCCGACACCGACGGCACATTCGCGCTCTTCATCGGTCTCGTAAGGCACGTCGACGAACTTGGCGCCGAGGGATTCGATCTGCTCTTTTACTGCAGGACGCACATCGGACGCTTCGATCACTGCACCCAGACGTTTCGCCGTAGCAATGGCCTGCARCCCRGCCACACCGGCGCCGAGAATCAGCACGCGCGCCGCTTTCACGGTGCCCGCAGCRGTCATCAGCATCGGCATGAAGCGCGGATAGTGGTGAGCGGCCAGCAACACGGCTTTATARCCGGCGATGTTCGCCTGAGAGGACAGCACATCCAGGCTCTGYGCACGGGAGGTGCGAGGCGCGGCTTCCAGCGCGAACGCGGTAATGCCGCACTCGGCCAGTTTGGCGATGGTTTCRTTGCTGAACGGRTTGAGCATGCCCACCACAACGGTGCCGCTCTTTATCAGCGTCAGCTCGCTGTCGCTGGGGGCGACCACCTTGAGAATCAGCTCGGCACCAAACGCATCGTTGGCGCTGCCAATCGTTGCGCCTGCCGCTTCATARGCACTGTCGACAACRCTGGCATTAATGCCGGCGCCGCTTTGYACAGTGACCTTATGRCCCTGGCCGATCAGCTTCTTGATGGTTTCAGGGGTTGCAGCAACCCGTGTTTCACCCGTCTGGGTTTCGAGAGGAACACCAATGTGCACGTCAAATCTCCTGCGTGATCTTATTGAGTAAACCCAGGCACTTCGGATGGTGCGGCTGGGGCGGCCGATCAGCACGATCCCGCCAAATCTGGACGGGGCGCGGCATTTTGCAGGCGAATTTTGTGCCCTTCAAGGGATTATGACGGGTGACGGAAAATTAACTACAAGTCACCCCGTGACCGAATGTCGCAACTGACGGGGTCAATCCCTTGTAGGCCGTGACTTGTAAGGGGTTTTGTCGAAATTTGGTAATTTACATATCTTTACTGTGAATGAGGCATCATCGCCCGCCAATAGCGGCTCAAAGCCACGTCGTCAGGCGCTTGTGGGACGTTTGTGCCGCTTTTCAGTACAGTCTTTGGATATGCGACATATAGTTATATCTGTAGGGCTTTGTATTTGCTGACTACGGGGTCAGTTATTGGGCTAAAGCCTTTATCCTTCTAGGTTGTAGCTGTGTGCCTGATTGAGCAGCCAGTCACGAAATGCCTTTAAAGAGGCCGATTCCACCTTTCGCTCGGGAATCATCAGGTAATAAGCCTTGATGCTCGACAATGCTTGAGTGTTGGCAATCACCAGGCGCTTCTCCGCCAATTCACGCTGAATCAGGAACGGTGGAATCAGCGCGATGCCCATGTCGTGCATGGCCGCCTGGGCAAGCATGGAGAATAGCTCGTAGCGCGGTCCTGTCATGTCCCGAGGGATATTCAGGTTCCTGGAGTTGAACCACTGACGCCATGCATAAGGGCGGGTGGTCTGTTGCAGCAGTGGGAGTTCGGCAATCTCGCCGGGCGTCAGAGTGGTCTTTTTTCCCAATAGGTTCGGGCTGCACACCGGCATCGGATTTTCACCCATCAACCTGTGGGATTCGGTACCTGACCAGTCGGCATCGCCGAAATAGATCGCCGCATCGAAGTCGGTGTCGGCAAACAGAAAGGGTCGAGTACGGTTCGTAAGGTTGACCGTCACTTCCGGGTGCTTCTGCTGGAAGTCCTTGAGTCGCGGTAGCAGCCACTGAGTGCCAAAGGTCGGAACCACTGCCAGTTCGATCACGTTGGCGCCCTGTTGCCCCATCACTGACAGCGTGTCCCGCTCCACTGCGTCGAGCTGGGTGGCCACGCGGCGGCTGTAGGAAAGGCCGGCTTCCGTCAGCTTCACCCCACGCCGCGAGCGTCGGAAAAGTTCGACGCTGAGGAACTCCTCCAGGCTGGCGATCTGTCGGCAAATGGCGCCCTGAGTCAGCGAAAGCTCCAGGGCGGCTTTGGTAAAGCTTTCGTGGCGTGCGGCCGCTTCGAAGCTGATCAGGGCTGTAGTGCTGGGGATTTTCCTACGCATGTACGTCAACCTCACTAATGCATCGCATAAAAGCACTTTTGCGATGTTTCGGAGTGAGAAATTAGCACAACAGTATGCAAAATCCTCGTTTGCCGTAATGCGGAACCCGGCCTAGGATCAGTCCACGCAATTTGACCCCGATTCGAGAGGACACACTCATGGGCGGTAAAGCTAGCTTCAACTGGATCGATCCTCTGCTGCTGGATCAACAGCTCACTGAAGAAGAACGCATGATTCGCGACACTGCCGAGCAATTCGCTCAGCAGAAGCTCGCACCGCGCGTACTCGAAGCTTTCCGCCATGAGAAGACTGATCCAGCGATCTTCCGTGAAATGGGCGAAATCGGCCTGTTGGGCGCGACCATCCCTGAACAGTACGGTGGCAGCGGCCTCA
This sequence comes from Pseudomonas sp. P4_C8, assembly GCF_056401975.1. NCBI lineage: Bacteria > Pseudomonadati > Pseudomonadota > Gammaproteobacteria > Pseudomonadales > Pseudomonadaceae > Pseudomonas > Pseudomonas sp. P4_C8. The sequence goes on from NZ_JBFUIH010000090.1 coordinate 3,383, forward strand.
ACTACGTCAGCTACGGCCTGATTGCTCGTGAAGTCGAGCGTGTCGACTCCGGCTACCGCTCGATGATGAGTGTGCAGTCTTCGCTGGTGATGGTGCCGATCAATGAATTCGGCACTGAAGCCCAAAAGCAGAAGTACCTGCCGAAACTGGCCACCGGTGAGTGGATTGGTTGCTTCGGCCTGACAGAGCCTAACCACGGTTCCGACCCAGGCGCGATGATTACTCGTGCGCGCAAAGTGGAAGGCGGCTACAGCCTGACCGGCAACAAGATGTGGATCACCAACAGCCCGATTGCTGATGTGTTCGTGGTCTGGGGTAAAGATGACGCTGGCGACATCCGTGGTTTTGTTCTGGAGAAGGGCTGGAAAGGCCTGAGTACTCCGGCGATTCACGGCAAGGTTGGCTTGCGTGCATCCATCACAGGCGAAATCGTCATGGACAACGTGTTTGTCCCTGAAGAGAACATCTTTCCGGACGTCCGTGGTTTGAAAGGTCCTTTTACCTGCCTCAACTCGGCGCGTTATGGCATTTCCTGGGGCGCACTGGGCGCTGCCGAGTTCTGCTGGCACACCGCTCGCCAATACACCCTGGATCGTCAGCAATTCGGTCGTCCTTTGGCTGCCACTCAGCTGATCCAGAAGAAGCTCGCTGACATGCAGACCGAAATCACCATGGCGCTGCAAGGCTGCCTGCGTCTGGGTCGTATGAAAGACGAAGGCACTGCGGCGGTCGAGATCACTTCGATGATGAAGCGCAACTCTTGCGGCAAGTCCCTGGACATCGCTCGCATGGCGCGTGACATGCTGGGTGGAAACGGCATCTCCGATGAGTTCGGTGTCGCTCGCCATTTGGTTAACCTGGAAGTAGTGAATACCTATGAAGGTACGCATGACGTCCACGCACTGATTCTCGGTCGCGCGCAGACTGGCATCCAGGCGTTCTATTAATAGGAGAACGGCCATGGGCGCGCTTTCGCATCTGCGGGTACTGGATTTATCGCGGGTACTGGCCGGGCCTTGGGCCGGGCAGATCCTTGCAGACCTTGGCGCTGAGGTGATCAAGGTCGAGCGCCCGGGCAATGGCGATGACACGCGCGCCTGGGGGCCTCCTTTCCTTAAAGACGCCTATGGTGAAAACACCAGCGAGGCCGCTTATTACTTGTCGGCCAACCGCAACAAACAATCGGTCACCATCGACTTTACGCGTCCGGAAGGCCAGAAGTTGGTGCGGGATTTGGCGGCCAAGTCGGACATTCTGATCGAGAACTTCAAGGTCGGTGGGTTGGCGGCTTATGGGCTGGACTATGCGTCGCTCAAGGCAATTAATCCGAATCTGATTTATTGCTCGATTACCGGGTTTGGTCAGACTGGCCCTTACGCCAAGCGTGCGGGTTATGACTTCATGATCCAGGGGCTGGGTGGTCTGATGAGCCTGACGGGGCGACCCGAAGGGGCTGAGGGGGCCGGGCCGGTGAAAGTCGGTGTGGCGCTGACAGACATCTTGACCGGGCTTTACTCGACGGTAGCGATTCTGGCGGCGCTTGCGCATCGGGATCACGACGGTGGCGGCCAGCATATCGATATGGCATTGCTGGATGTCCAAGTCGCGTGCCTGGCCAACCAGGCGATGAACTACCTGACGACAGGCAATGCACCGAAGCGCTTGGGTAATGCCCATCCCAACATCGTGCCTTATCAGGACTTTCCTACAGCGGATGGCGACTTCATCCTCACCGTGGGTAACGATGGTCAATTCCGCAAGTTTGCCGAAGTGGCCGGGCAATCGCAGTGGGCGGATGACCCGCGCTTTGCGACAAACAAGATGCGAGTAGCGAATCGGGCGGTATTGATTCCGCTGATCCGTCAGGCGACGGTGTTCAAGACCACTGCTGAATGGGTGTTGCAGCTTGAGCAGGCTGGTGTGCCATGTGGTCCGATCAATGATCTGGCGCAGATGTTTGCTGATCCTCAGGTCAAGGCGCGTGGGTTGGCGATTGAAATGCCCCATGCGTTGGCAGGGATGGTGCCGCAGGTGGCGAGCCCTATCCGTTTGTCTGAGACACCGGTGGAATACCGCAATGCTCCTCCTTTGTTGGGTGAGCATACGCAGGAGGTTTTGCAGCGTGTGCTGGGGCTGGGAGCGGGTGCAGTGGCAGCTTTCAAAGAGGCTGGGGTGCTCTGAGGATTCCCTCTATATAGAGGGAGCTATATTGCTCCTGTATATAGAGAGGGATCGGGTGGTTTTCCGCCTTTTGGCAAGTTATTGATAGGTAACCCAAATCAGTGCTTGACGGCAGATTCTGGATGTCTATAATTCGCCCCACTTCCGGCGCAGTCGAAACGGAAAACTCCTTGGTAAACAAAGAGTTACGCAGTTTTCGGCAGCAAGCGGCTTCAGTTCATCGAAGCCCGAAAGGAGTTGAAAAAGAGGTGTTGACAGCAGCGTGTAACGCTGTAGAATTCGCCTCCCGCTGACGAGAGATCGAAAGCGCAAGTGGTTGAAGTTACAAAGGAAAC
>NZ_JBFUIH010000091.1:0-5610 GCF_056401975.1 Pseudomonas sp. P4_C8
GGCCGTAGCTGATGGCCGTAGCTGATCGAGTGCACCGGGTTGAGAATGGTCTCGCCCCAGAACACGTTGTGCTGACCGGCCTTGGCGCTGAACAAAGACTCCTCGCCCACTTCAGTGCTGTAGAACACGAAAGCATCGAGAATTTCGCCAGACGGACCGGTGTAATAACGCTGGGCGTAGTTGCTCAGGTGCGGGCTACCAAAGCCGACGTTGTCGTTGGTGACGCCGGCCAGGCGTGGGTCGTTAGCGACCAGACCGGACCGTGAGTCATTGCCGTTAACGAACGGGTTGGAGTTGGAACCGGTGTTTTCATAAGCCTTGTCGTACCAGCTGGCAGCACTGACACGAAAGCCCATGGCGTTCTTGTAGACCACGTCCATCTCGGTCAACAGGTCAACACGGTTGGTGATGTTGGTTCCGGACTTGCGGAAGTTGTAGTCGCCATCGTTGTTGTTTGGCGTCCCCAACATGCGCTTGTCGGCGCTTTCGGTGCGTACACCGTAGTTGTACTTGACGGTGTTATCGATACGCGCGGTCCAGTCCGGGTTGCCCGTATCCAGTTCAACCGCCTGGGCGGTCGGCATGGAAGCAGCCAGGATGGCCGAAGCCAGCAAGGTGTAACGCGGAACCGTGAAACCTTGACTCTTATTGTTGTGCATTGCGATGTTTCTCCGCCTTTTTGTATTTGTTTTAAGCGCAGCAGCCCTCACGCAGTCCCTTGTACCAGGGACTTGCGCTTCTCAGGAGTGAGGGCAAATGCCGGTTGGCTAACAGCCAGTCGGCGCCTGAACTATCGGTCCAGTTCCAGGATGAGCGCTTGCGCTTCTGGCCAGTGGCCAAATCCTGCAGCTGGATTGAGATGACCCACTGCGCCAAAATTGCGCAGTTCGGCACCCCAGCCTTGAGCCATGCGAGTGACGGCGTCCAGACTGGCGAGGTGATCATTGGTGCTGCCGGCCACCAGGCTTGGGAACGGCAACGGACCTTGGGGGAGCGGATCCCAGCCATGGGCCCGCAGGGATTCAGAAGTGGGGTAGCCTTGCGGCCAAGTAGCCTCGAGGTCCGGTGGCGCGGCCAGCAGAGCACCCTTGATCGGACGACTGTGCAACGCTGCCCAGTGCGCGACCATCAACACACCGGCACTGTGGGCAACCAGAATCACCGGCCCTTCGATCTGATCCAGTTCGTGCTGGATCGCGCGAACCCGTGCAGCGCAGTCGAGTTTGTCGGTTTCAAGCGGCGGGACGCTGCGTACTTTGCAGAGTCTGGCTTCAAGCAATGTCTGCCAATGCTCGGCCACATGCTCACGCAGGCCCGGCACGATCAAAACGGTTGCGACAGTATTCAGTTTGTCCACGTCAGCACCTACGCTTTCTCGATGACTCTACTGACTCGTTGGTCAGAGATTTTTGTTGTGCTGACATTAAAGACCCCCCACCCCGGGCGCTTTTCATTGGACGTCAGTCACTTTTCTTTTCATGACAAATTTCACGGTGCCGACATGAGGTGCCCGCTGGTCGAAAACCACAGCAGGTTTGCCCAAGGCCACTGTAATCAATACGTGAGCGGATTTATCTCGATGAGACGGGGCGATTAGAGGAAGCAACGGGCGCTCGCCGGCGCTTACGCAACAACTTTCCATTTCATGACGTGCTGGATATAGTCGCCACGCTCATTTCCACCTTAACCGGCCCAGGGAAGACCCACGCATGACCAAGCTTGTTCGCGCCGCCGTCTTGACCAACTACCTGGAGGTCACCCAGTACCTGGGGTTTAACCCGCGCGATGTACTGGCTGCCAGTGGCTTGAGCAGGGCTCAGTTGTTAGCACCGGAACATCGGATTCCCATCGATTCCGCGGTGCGCGTACTGGAAGATTCAGCCGTCGCCAGTGGCTGCCAGAGCTTCGGCCTGAGCATGGCCGAGTCGCGCCACCTCTCGGATTTCGGGGTGGTCAGCCTGCTGCTCACTCACCAGCGTACGCTGCGGGACGCCTTGCAGGTCGTGGTGCATTACCGTCACTTGATGAACGACTCACTGGCGATCTTCATTGAAGAGGCCGGCAAGATGGTGATCATTCGCGAGGAGGTGGTGACCGACACGCCCATGCCCTCCCGGCAAGCCAACGAGCTGGCCATCGGTGTCATGTTCCGTTTGTGCGCGGCCCTGCTCGGTGCGCACTGGCATCCCTACAGCGTCAACTTCACGCACCAGCCTCCGGACAACCTGCAACTGCATCGCCGCCTGTTCGGTTGCACGCTGGAGTTCGGCAGCGAGTTCAACGGCATCGTCTGCCCCAATGCCAGCCTGGACGTGACCAACCCTCATGCCGACCCGGCCATGGCACGTTACGCGCAGGGGTATCTGGACTCGTTGCTGAGCGATGAAGGACCGTCGTTGCTGTTCGAGGTGCGCAAGGCCATTTACGTGCTGCTGCCAATGGGGCGCGCCACCATTGAGCAGATCGCCCAGACCCAGGGCATGAACGTACGGACGCTGCAACGTCGCCTCAAAGATGACGGCTGCGCCTTCAACGATCTGATCAACGACGTGCGCCGCGATCTGGTCCTGCGTTACCTGGACAATCCGAATTATTCGCTGGGGCGCATCGCCGACATGCTCGGGTATTCCATGGCGAGCTCCTTCACACGCTGGTTCATCACCCAGTTCGGCATGCCGCCCGCCACTTGGCGCGCACAAAAGCAAACCACCTCAAAACCCGTCTCTGGTCACAACGAATCCTGAGCCAGCCAAATCTTCGAGTTCCCACCCTGGGGACTTGGGGTATTAAACATCGCCCGAAAGGGGTTGTTTAAAACCCTTCCAGGTTACGTCCTGAAAGCCACAAAACCTTGCGCCGTTGCCTACGGCTACGCCAGAATCCGCCGGCTTGTGCGCCTTGGGGCCGCTCGGTAACTTGATTCGTGTCACTGCCCATCAGTGATCGGGTTTCGCAGCCCGGGTAATCTCTAGACGCACAACGTCTACCGTCCATGAACAGATGCTTCGTCAGGTCTGTCTCTATTGTCATGGCGGCTGTGCGTGGGAGACCTTCGGGTCTGCCGGGTTCCTAGAGTCCTGGTCTGCGAACCCGCGTACAGTTGCCACCTTATTTTCGTTTCGCAGCGAATCGTGGCAGCTCCATATCTCTAGGAGCTTCACCATGTTCAAAGTAACGCCTAATCCGCCAGACACCGATCCGGCTTCCCCGTACGAACCCGATTCAAAAAAACTCAACGAGGCCGCCGAGTGCGCGCTCAACTTCCACTTCCCGTCGAATGCCGACATCAAAGCCACCGCGCGTAAACCCAGCAAACTGTTTGCCGTGGACCCGGAGGCGACAGCCGAAACCCTGGCGGTTTTCTTGGTCGAGACGCTGGCCTCGGTGGATGTAATGGTCCATCACTTGGTCGATCATCTAGAGGGCGAGTCGCGCCACGCCCTGCTGGGTATCTCCAACAGCATCATGGTGGCGGAGATTACGGCGAACCGGGTGCTGGATAAAATCGAGCCACCCGCGTAACCGCTCCCCCCACACTGTTCATTGCCTGAAGCCTTTTCTGACAGCTCCAGGCTTCAAGCATCCCATCCCGTTCCTACAAGCGATCAGGCTGCGACTGGCAGCGTTGCCCATCCCCCAGAGCGCATCGTTTTTCCCTGACACCAATCATTCGATTTGGCGCCCAGGGAAGGGCTTTGCGCTCGAGGGATGCATCCATGAAAAAGAGCTCTGGGGGTTGCCAATGTGACGTTTGCCGCCCACGCGGCCCGCGACCGGACCAGGCAGCGGAACAACGCAAGTACGACGAAGCGATGGCCCGACAACGGGCAAGGGAAGAGGCGCTCAACGCGGCCTGGGAAGACAAGGAAGCACGCGAAGAAGCCTCGCGGGTGAAGATCACTCTGCGTATCGGGGTGTTTTTCGATGGCACTGGCAACAACCCGTTCAATGTCGAGATGGGACGAAAGTGCGGCGCTCATCATCCGGTGTCCGAGCAGGATATGGATGGGAGTTGCAAGCCGTACATGCAAGACCCCGACAGTAGTTATGGAGGGGAAGTGACGAATGTTAAGCGGTTGTATGAGTTGTACTTGGAGTCGACAGCACAAGAAATTATTCAGAAGAAACTGGCATTCGATAAGGTCTACATCGAAGGCATTGGCACAACGGCTGGCGAGCAAGACAGCCTACTCGGTGCGGCATTTGGCCGAGGAGATACAGGTATCGAAGCACGGGTGAATCTCGCGTTCGATCTGATCAAACAACGATTACGCACCTTTCATAGTCGCAACCCAAACATCCAGATTCAGCGCCTGATCTTCGATGTCTTTGGCTTCAGCCGTGGTGCGGCCGCCGCCCGACATTTCGCCTGCTTGTGCCTGAACAGGTCCGACAATGCGCTCAGGGAAACCCTGAACCTGCCGGACAGCCTGTTTGCCCGAGGGTTCAGCAAGGTGTTTGGTGAAGGGGTCAACACCGGATTTATCGGCCTGTTCGACACTGTCGCGTCTGTGGGCGGCCTGAGTAACCTGGGTTATGTGCGCAGCCCGGCAGCCCCTGGGGTCAAGTTGTATTTGATGCCGCGCTTCTTTCCCAATGTTGTGCAACTGGTGGCACGAGACGAGTACCGCGCCAATTTCGCCCTCAACAGCGTCAGCCCGGATCATTCGGAAATCAGCCTGCCGGGCGTTCACTCGGATATCGGCGGTGGTTACCGCGATGACATCGAAGAGTGCGTGTTACTCAGCCCTATGCAGGCCTTGGAGGTTGGCGAATTTACAAACGTAAAAACCACCTCGATCTACCGCGAAGCCCAACAGGAACGGGCGAAATGGCACGCCAAGGGTTGGCCACTGGAGATGCTGGAACTGACCACCCCTGCCCCGGTAACGCTGCGGCCTGAACCAAGAGAGCAACATGCGCCGAAACAAAAGCGCGTATTTGTCGGCTTGCAGCTACGGCGCAAGATCGGCGCTGGATTGTCGCTGGTGTATTTGCGGGTGATGTATGAGGCGGCGAAAAAACACGGCTGTGAGTTCTTACCCATACCAGACGAGCCGGAAACCGCGTTGCCGGACGACTTGAATAGTCTTTGTGAGCGATTCGTCGCCGGTGACTACAGCATTAGTTCGAGTGAGGAGCAATTACTGAAGCTGCACTACATCCATCAGTCAGCGCACTGGAACCCGACCTTTCTCTCGGGACCACGCGCCACCACATTTCAACTGGCCTATGCCAATGTCCCGACGGCGGATGCCGTACGGGTGCACCACCCTCATGTACCGGAATGGACGCTGTAACCATGAAAATACTGTTCTCACTTGTAGTGTTTTTATCGATAGGTGCCTGCCAGGCCGTCGACCCACTGTCAGCTAAAAACGACCCCAAAACACGGTGGTGGTACATCGGTTTTACCGAACCTGCCCACATGACGGTGTGGGTCGAGACCTCGGCAGTCGAAGACATCAATGGTCGGATATTTCACTCTGTCGCATCGGGTGCAGCCGCAAGAAGTGATCATGAAGATGGAACCGAAAATGCGCGGGGTTGGGTGGGTATTGGCGGTGCCGGCATGCCAGTGCTGGGCGCAGACCTGCCGAAACGCATCTT
>NZ_JBFUIH010000092.1:0-5421 GCF_056401975.1 Pseudomonas sp. P4_C8
ATGCGGTGTTTCAGGATGCGGTGTTTCAGGAAGACCGCAATCTCAGGTTTCACGACTGCTGCGCAGCCGGACGCAGGCTTCGCCAGCTGCTACAAAAATTGCGTTACCGCAGAAATGCAGACGCATCCTGACGCTCTCATTACTTAAACAATTAATCAGCTTTTCCTTCCGCTGGGGTGACCTGACGACCGGCAGCAAAAATCAATTGCCAGCAAATATTACCTACGTCATATTACATTCGTAATAAACACACGTTTTCACAGGTAACCCCCCATGACCAGCATGACCAGCCTTGAACCCGACCTTGCTGTCCCGGTGAGCACACCCAAGCCTCCTCTGCTCAAGCGGTTGATCCTGCTGACGGCGGTTATCGCTGCCCTGGGGTCTGCCGGGTTGTATGCGACTCACTGGTGGACGGCTGGTCGTTTCATTGAAGAAACCGACGATGCCTACATCGGCGGCGACGTCACGGTGATCGGCCCGAAAGTCGCCGGATATATCGAGGAAGTGCTGGTCACCGACAACCAGGCAGTCAAGGCCGGTGATGTGTTGATACGCCTTGACGCTCGCGACTACCGCGCGAATCTGGCCAAGGCCGAAGGCGCGGTCGCCGCCGAAGAAGCCTTGCTGGCCAATCTCGACGCCACCGAACAATTGCAGTACGCGGTGATCGGCCAGGCCCGCGCCGGGATCGATGCCGCTGGCGCGGAAACCTCCCGCTCCCGTGATGACAATGCCCGCTACAAGAAACTGGTGAACAGCAACGCTGTCTCGGTGGAAAGCGCACAACGGGCCGATGCCACGTTCAAGACCGCTCAGGCGCACAGTTCACGGGCCCAGGCCGAATTGCTGGCCGCGCAACGTCAGTTGAACGTGATCGACACCCAGAAACAGCAAGCCCGTGCCGCGCTGATGCAGGCTCGAGCCGAACGGGATCTGGCGCAATTGAATGTGGGTTACACCGAACTGAAGGCGCCGGTGGATGGCGTGATCGGCAATCGCCGGGCGCGGGTCGGCGCGTATGCGCAGGCGGGTTCGCAGTTGCTGTCGGTGGTGCCGTCCAGTGGTTTGTGGGTGGATGCCAACTTCAAGGAAGATCAGCTGGCGCGGATGATTCCGGGCCAACGGGTGATCATCCATGCGGACGTGCTTTCGGGGCAGGAATTCCATGGTCATCTGGGCAGTCTCGCGCCCGCTAGCGGCTCGCAGTTCAGCGTGCTGCCACCGGAGAATGCCACCGGCAACTTCACCAAGATCGTCCAGCGAGTGCCGGTGCGTATCGTCCTCGATCCGGCCGACGGTGTGCTCGGTCACTTGCGTCCGGGCCTGTCGGTGACGGCTGAAGTCGACACCCGCAAAAGCGCTGTAACTCCAGCCGTGGCCAGCGCACCATGAGCCGCGCCCTCGCCGTTCCTGCGCAACCGTTCAATGCCGCCGACATGGCGACGGCGACCAAGGTGTTCGCCTTCGCCAGCATGTGTATTGGCATGTTCATTGCGCTGTTGGATATTCAGATCGTTTCGGCCTCCTTGCGTGACATTGGCGGCGGGCTCTCGGCCGGCACCGACGAAACGGCGTGGGTGCAGACCAGCTACCTGATTGCCGAAATCATCGTGATTCCACTCTCGGGCTGGCTGTCGCGAGTATTTTCGACTCGCTGGTTGTTCTGCGCTTCAGCGGTCGGTTTCACCTTGGCCAGCCTGTTGTGCGGCGTGGCCTGGAACATTCAGAGCATGATCGCTTTCCGTGCGCTGCAAGGCTTTCTCGGCGGTTCGATGATCCCGCTGGTGTTCACCACGGCGTTCTTTTTCTTCACTGGCAAACAACGAGTGATCGCGGCTGCAACCATCGGCGCGGTGGCCTCGCTGGCACCGACGCTGGGGCCGGTGATCGGTGGCTGGATCACCGAGATTTCATCCTGGCACTGGCTGTTCTATATCAACCTGGTACCGGGGATTTTCGTCGCCGTGGCCGTGCCGATGCTGGTGAAAATCGACCATCCGGAATTGTCGCTGCTCAAGGGCGCCGACTACCTGAGCATGGTGTTCATGGCGCTATTTCTCGGCTGCCTGGAATACACCCTCGAAGAAGGCCCGCGCTGGAACTGGTTCAGCGACAGCACCATTCTCACCACCGCCTGGATCAGCGGTCTCGCCGGGCTGGCATTCATCGGCCGGACCTTGCACGTCGCTAATCCGATCGTCGATTTGCGCGCCTTGAAGGACCGCAATTTCGCCCTCGGCTGTTTCTTCTCGTTCGTCACCGGCATCGGCCTGTTCGCCACCATTTACCTGACGCCGCTGTTTCTCGGCCGGGTGCGGGGCTACAGCGCGCTGGACATTGGTCTGGCGGTTTTTTCCACCGGGGTGTTCCAGATCATGGCGATTCCGCTGTACGCCTTTTTGGCCAACCGTGTCGATCTGCGCTGGATCATGATGACCGGCCTGGGTCTGTTCGCGTTGTCGATGTGGGATTTCAGCCCGATCACCCACGACTGGGGCGCCAGAGAACTCATGCTGCCGCAAGCGTTGCGCGGAATTGCCCAGCAACTGGCAGTGCCGCCAGCGGTGACGTTGACCTTGGGCGGACTGGCGCCGGCACGGCTCAAGCATGCGTCGGGGTTGTTCAATCTGATGCGTAACCTGGGAGGCGCCATTGGCATCGCCGCTTGCGCGACCATCCTCAACGACCGCACCAACCTGCATTTCACCCGGTTGGCGGAACACCTCAACAGCACCAACGAAGCATTGAATCAGTGGTTGTCGCAGGTCGGCAACAACTTCGCCGCCCTCGGCCACAGCGGTGACACTGGCGTCACCGCGAGCCTGCATCAGCTATGGCTGTTGACCTACCGCGAAGCCCAGACACAAACCTATGGCGACGCGTTTTTAATGATCATGGTCTGCTTCATCATCGCCACGGCGATGGTGCCCCTGATGCGCAAGGTGCAACCACCGGCCGCGCCGTCAGCGGATGCTCACTGATCAGGCTTGAGGCATTTTGCGAAAGCCAATCGCCAGACGGTTCCAAGCGTTGATGGTGGTAATGGCCACGGTCAGGTCGACCAGTTCCTTTGGACTGAACTCGGACACAGCCACTTCGTAGTCCTCATCCGGCGCATGGGTCTGGCTCACCAGCGTCAAGGATTCAGTCCAGGCCAGTGCCGCGCGTTCACGCGGGGTGAAGAACGGCGTTTCGCGCCAGGCCGACAACGTGTACAGACGGCGCTCGTCTTCACCGCCCTTGCGGGCATCGGCGCTGTGCATGTCGAGGCAGAAGGCGCAGCCATTGATTTGCGAAGTGCGCAGCTTGACCAGTTCGATCAGGGTCTTTTCCAGCGGCAGTTTTGATACAGCGGTTTCCAGGGCGATCATGGCTTTGAGCGCATCAGGGGAAGCGGTGTAGAAATCAATACGAGGTTTCATGGTGGACTCCGATAGCAAGTGAGGGTGGAGCTAAGTTAGCCCCGCCGGCCCTTCTGACAAATAGCCAATATTCCAGAAGTCGAGGAGGCCATTGGAGACCAATGAGAAATTAGCCGGGTCTGAAATTGCCATCGCGAGCAGGGCTCACTCCTACAGTTGACCGTATTCCTTCTGAAGAAACTCGATCAACTGTGGGAGCGATCCGCGCAGCGGCCATCCACCACAGATCACTAAGCCCTATTACGCAACCACTGCAAAAACCCCTTCCTCTCCACTACCTTCGGCACTTCCTGAGTCAACGTCTGCGCCTTGTTCAAGCGGAAATCCAGCAGCGCCTTCATCGATTCGCCAATGTCATGCCGCGCATCCAGGCAGGGCTTGAGGTAGTCCTTCTCGATCCGGTACAAGCTACAAGCGGTCTTGGCGATGAAGTCGGCCGGCAACGCGGTGTCCGACAAGATCCCGCCCTCGCCGATCACCTCGCCCGGGCCCATGCGCCCCGATTCGAATTTGACCCCGGCACGGCTCAGCTCCACCGTAACGACTCCGGACTCGATGATGAACAAATGATCGCTGACCTCCCCCGCTGGCAGGATGATTTCTCCGGCGCGGAAGTTTTGCAGGGTCATGTGCTGGCTGAAAGTCTCTTTCTCTTCTTGACGCAGGGTCGAGAAAATCGCCGAACTTTCCAACAATGCCCGTGGCCGGGACAAGCCACCAAGCTCATTCGATTCGACGGTCGACAACAGGCTGACGCCCGCCGCCTGCAAATGCCGATAGGACAGATCGAACAGCAAGTTTCGCACCATGCGTTTCTGATCCATCGAGACCACGAAACCACTGATTTCGTATTCCACGCCAGTAGCGCTGGAGCCCTTGAGTGCAACGCACGGTGCAGGTTTGTTCAACAAAAAGCGGCAGCCCTGCATTGCCCGTTCCAGCGCATCGATCACCGTTTGCGGACGCGCGTGGGGGCTCAGTTGCAGGCTGATTGATACGCCAAAAATGTCGCTCGGCCGGCTGAAGTTGATGATCTTGGCCTTTGCCGCCAGCGAGTTGGGGATCACCGCCATGCTGCCTTGGGCGGTTTGCAGGCGCGTGGCGCGCCAATCGATGTCGATGACTCGACCTTCGGTGCCGTCGATGGAGATCCAGTCATCCAGTTGATAGGGTTTGGTGGTGTTGAGGACAATCCCGGAGAACACGTCGCTGAGGGTACTTTGCAAGGCCAGGCCGACGATGATCGCAAAGGCGCCGGAGGTTGCCAGCACGCCTTTGACGGGCAGATCGAGGACATACGCCAGCGCCGCGATAATCGCGATCAGGAAGATCACCGCGCCAAGCAGATCCTGGAGCAAACGCCCGGTGTGCCCAACCCGCTGCATCATCACCGAGCCGATCAGCACCGTCAGGGTCCGCGCGCCGAACAGCCACCACGCAATCTGCAAACCGGTGGCCGCCAGGTGCAACGGCACGTTGTCGGCCCAAGGGGCGACCTCCAGCGGGTTCAAGCCTTCGTTGAACAGCAGGACGCTGAACAACGAGAAAATCACCAGCCTGACGAGGAGCTTCCAGTTACTGCCGTTGGCGGTAATCAATCGCCACAGCCCCAGATCGATCAGGATCAGGACCAGTGCGCAGACCAACGGATGATCGGTGAAAAAAGATTGCATCGAGCAACTCCAGCGAGGGCCAATGGCGCGAAGATCTCACACATTGGGCACAGTGTAGGAGGGTTTCATGCAAAACAAATGTGGGAGCGAGCCTGATCTGGTCCAGTAATTTTGGACATTGTTTTCGGTTCTCACGCCGCCATCTTTTCTGCCGCTACCGGCGAGTGGTAACCGTTGTAGCTGTGGCGCCTTACATTGTTGTAGCGCGCCACATATCGGTTGATATCTACTCGGGCCTCATATTCCGAGTGGTAGCCCTCTTCAGGCACCCACTCGGACTTCAAGCTGCCAAAAAAACGCTCCATCGGGGCGTTATCCCAACA
>NZ_JBFUIH010000093.1:0-5416 GCF_056401975.1 Pseudomonas sp. P4_C8
AAAGCTTCACGCGATTTGAGGCGTTCTTCATAAAGCACCTGGCCCAGAGCGTCTTCGCCTGCGACCTGAAAGACCTGCTTGGCAAGATCGACCGCCACTGTCGTACAGGCCGACACATCGGTTGAAGACAGGGACTGTTTAAGCGTCGTATTCTTTTTCATGGACTCGCCCTCGCTGCCGTTGGCTTCTTAGACTGCCACCGTGGCGCATTGACGCCTCGGCGTGGGCGAGTCCATCCAATTACAGGGGATTGGTGTCAGTCCGAAAATTGGCTGACACCGTGGGGACCAAATGTGGGAGCGAGCTTGCTCGCGATGACGGTGGACCAGTCAGTAAAGATGTTGAATGTGAATCCGCTATCGCGAGCAGGCTCGCTCCCACAAGGAGTTTTGTGTTCGGCAGTTAGTGAGTGGGGGCGGCCAGTTGCGGTGGCGGGGTGAAGTCGAACGGTGCCAGGGCAAACCCTTGTTCATCCACCTGCAACGCCCAGCCCTGACGATCCCAATCCCCGAGCACAATGCGCTTGGCCGCTTGCTCGCCCAGCTGCAATTTGTGGATGGCCGGGCGATGGGTATGGCCGTGGATCAAGGTCTTCACGCCATATTCCTGCATGATCCGCGGAATTTCTTCCGGCGTGACATCCACGATGTCATTGGCCTTCATCCGCGTTTGCGCACGGCTTTCACTGCGCAGCTTGCGCGCCAGTTTATGCCGAGTGCGCAGCGGCAAGTGCCGCAGGATGAACAGGCTGATGGGGTTGCGCAGGTAGCGACGCAGCTTCATATAGGCTTCGTCTCGGGTGCAGAGGCTGTCGCCGTGCATCAACAGCACCGGCTCGCCATAAAACTGCACGACACTCGGGTCCTTCAACAACGTGCAGCCGGCCTGTTTGCAGAAGGCCTGGCCCAGCATGAAGTCGCGATTGCCGTGCATCAAAAAGATGGCCGTGCCACTGTCGCTAAGTTCGCGCAGGGCTTGGCAGATGGAGCGTTGAAAGGGCGTCATGGCATCGTCGCCAATCCACGCCTCGAAAAAGTCGCCCAGGATGTACAACGCACTCGCCGAGCGGGCGCGTCCGGCGAGCAAATCCAGAAACGCCCGGGTTATGTCCGGGCGCTCCTCTTCCAGATGCAAGTCTGAAATCAGCAGTATCACTCAATGATCTCGGCTTTCTCGATGATCACGTCTTCTGCTGGTACGTCTTGGTGGCCGGCCTTCATGGTGGTGGAAACACCTTTGATCTTGTCGACGACTTCTTCGCCTGCAACCACTTTGGCGAACACGGCGTAGCCCCAGCCCTGAGTGGTCTTGGCGCTGTGGTTCAGGAAGCTGTTGTCAGCCACGTTAATGAAGAACTGGGCGGAAGCCGAATGCGGTTCCATGGTGCGGGCCATGGCAACGCTGTACTTCACGTTCGGCAGGCCGTTGTCAGCTTCGTTCTGGATGCTTGGGCGCTTGTCTTTCTTTTCTTTCATGCCTGGCTCGAAACCGCCGCCCTGGATCATGAAGTTGCCGATGACGCGGTGGAAAACGGTGTTTTCGTAGTGACCGGCTTTGACGTACTCGATGAAGTTGGCCACGGTGATCGGGGCCTTTTCAGCGTTCAGTTCCAGGACGATGTCGCCATGGTTGGTGGTCAGTTTGACTTGGGTCRTGATTACTACTCTTTCAAGGAATTCGTGGATGTCGGGACATTAAGGCCCGTCACCTGTTCAGCCTTTTTTGGCCAAGGAGGGCAGTTTAGCGTGACAGGCGCGAATTTCGAGGCTGTTTTTCATCGATAGCCGATTAAATGCGACCGTTTGCAGGCGCGCTCTGTCAGCTACTTGACAGCATCGGCTATGATAGCGGCTTTGTTTTACTTGGCCTTCTTCCGGCCGCGCACTTGTACGTTCAAGGATCCTATGAGCAAGCCCACTGTCGACCCTACCTCGAATGCCAAGACCGGCCCTGCCGTGCCGGTCAATTTCCTGCGCCCGATCATCCAGGCGGACCTGGACTCGGGTAAGCACACGCAGATCGTCACCCGTTTCCCGCCTGAGCCCAATGGCTACCTGCACATCGGTCACGCCAAGTCGATCTGTGTGAACTTCGGCCTGGCCCAGGAATTCGGCGGCGTCACGCACCTGCGTTTCGACGACACCAACCCGGCCAAGGAAGACCAGGAATACATCGACGCGATCGAAAGCGACGTCAAATGGCTGGGCTTCGAATGGTCCGGTGAAGTGCGCTATGCGTCGCAGTATTTCGACCAGTTGCACGACTGGGCGGTTGAGCTGATCAAGGCCGGCAAGGCTTACGTCGACGACCTCAGCCCGGATCAGGCCAAGGAATACCGCGGCAGCCTGACCGAGCCGGGCAAAAACAGCCCGTTCCGTGATCGCTCCGTGGAAGAAAACCTCGACTGGTTCGCTCGCATGCGTGCCGGCGAGTTCCCGGACGGCGCACGTGTGCTGCGGGCCAAGATCGATATGGCCTCGCCGAACATGAACCTGCGCGACCCGATCATGTATCGCATCCGTCACGCTCACCACCACCAGACCGGTGACAAGTGGTGCATCTACCCAAACTACGACTACACCCACGGTCAGTCGGACGCCATCGAAGGCATCACCCACTCGATCTGCACCCTTGAATTCGAAAGCCATCGTCCGCTGTATGACTGGTTCCTCGACAGCCTGCCCGTGCCAGCGCACCCGCGTCAGTACGAGTTCAGCCGCCTGAACCTGAACTACACGATCACCAGCAAGCGCAAGCTCAAGCAGCTGGTGGACGAGAAGCACGTCAATGGCTGGGACGATCCGCGCATGTCCACGCTGTCGGGCTTCCGTCGCCGTGGCTACACGCCGAAATCGATCCGCAACTTCTGCGAAATGATCGGCACCAACCGGTCCGACGGCGTGGTTGACTTCGGCATGCTCGAATTCAGCATCCGTGACGACCTCGACCACAGCGCTCCGCGTGCCATGTGCGTGCTGCGTCCGCTGAAAGTCGTGATCACCAACTACCCGGAAGGCCAGGTCGAGAACCTCGAACTGCCGTGCCACCCGAAAGAAGACATGGGCATGCGCGTTCTGCCGTTCGCCCGTGAGATCTACATCGACCGTGAAGACTTCATGGAAGAGCCGCCAAAAGGCTACAAGCGCCTGGAACCGGCCGGTGAAGTGCGTCTGCGCGGCAGCTACGTGATTCGTGCCGACGAAGCGATCAAGGACGCCGATGGCAACATCGTCGAACTGCGTTGCTCCTACGACCCGGAAACCCTGGGCAAGAACCCTGAAGGCCGCAAGGTCAAAGGCGTAGTGCACTGGGTGCCGGCCGCTGCCAGCGTCGAGTGCGAAGTGCGCCTGTACGATCGCCTGTTCCGTTCGGCCAACCCTGAGAAGGCCGAAGACAGCGCCAGTTTCCTGGACAACATCAACCCTGACTCGCTGCAAGTCCTCACCGGTTGTCGTGCTGAACCTTCGCTGGGCAATGCACAGCCGGAAGACCGTTTCCAGTTCGAGCGCGAAGGCTACTTCGTCGCGGATATCAAGGACTCGAAACCAGGTCATCCGGTGTTCAACCGTACCGTGACCTTGCGTGATTCGTGGGGCCAGTGATTCAAGGAAACTAAAGTGCTTACGATCTACAACACGCTCACCAAGAGCAAAGAAGTC
Organism: Pseudomonas sp. P4_C8; assembly: GCF_056401975.1. Classification (NCBI taxonomy): domain Bacteria; kingdom Pseudomonadati; phylum Pseudomonadota; class Gammaproteobacteria; order Pseudomonadales; family Pseudomonadaceae; genus Pseudomonas; species Pseudomonas sp. P4_C8. Next base: position 3,660 of record NZ_JBFUIH010000093.1, read on the forward strand.
TTCAAGCCGCTGGATGGCAACAATGTGCGCATGTACGTCTGCGGGATGACCGTGTACGACTACTGCCACATTGGCCACGGCCGCAGCATGGTTGCGTTCGACCTGGTGACCCGCTGGTTGCGCTTCAGCGGTTATAACCTGACTTATGTGCGCAACATCACCGACATTGAAGACAAGATCATCAATCGGGCGAAGGAGAACGGCGAGCCGTTCGACGTGCTGACCGAGCGCATGATCACCGCGATGCACGAGGACGAGGCGCGCCTCAACATCCTCAAGCCGGACATGGAACCACGGGCCACCGATCACATCGCTGGCATGCAGACCATGATCCAGACCCTGATCGACAAGGGTTACGCCTACGCCCCTGGCAATGGCGACGTGTACTACCGCGTCGCCAAGTTCATGGGTTACGGCAAGCTGTCGCGCAAGAAAATCGAAGACCTGCGCATCGGCGCGAGGATCGAAGTCGACGAGTCCAAGCAGGACCCGCTGGACTTCGTGCTGTGGAAAGGCGCCAAACCGGGCGAGCCGAGCTGGGCGTCGCCGTGGGGCGACGGCCGGCCGGGCTGGCACATCGAGTGCTCGGTGATGTCGACCTGCTGCCTGGGCGAGACCTTCGACATTCATGGCGGCGGCAGCGACCTCGAGTTCCCGCACCATGAAAACGAAATCGCCCAGAGCGAAGCGGCCACCGGCAAGACCTACGCCAACGCGTGGATGCATTGCGGCATGATTCGCATCAATGGCGAGAAGATGTCCAAGTCCTTGAACAACTTCTTCACCATTCGCGACGTGCTGGAAAAGTACCACCCGGAAGTCGTGCGATACCTGCTGGTATCGAGCCACTACCGCAGCGCGATCAACTACTCGGAAGACAACCTCAAGGACGCCAAAGGCGCACTCGAGCGTTTCTACCACGCGTTGAAAGGCCTGCCGAACGTGGCCCCGGCTGGCGGCGAAGCCTTTGTCGAGCGTTTCACCCAGGTGATGAACGACGACTTCGGCACGCCGGAAGCCTGTGCAGTGCTGTTCGAGATGGTGCGCGAGATCAACCGCCTGCGCGAGAGCGATCTCAATGCGGCGGCGGGTCTGGCAGCGCGCTTGAAAGAACTGGCGAGCGTGCTGGGTGTGTTGCAGCTTGAGGCCGATGACTTCTTGCAGGCCGGCGCTGAAGGGCGGGTGGATGCGGCTGAGGTTGATGCGCTGATTGCTGCGCGTCTGGCGGCTCGTGCGGCGAAAGACTGGGCTGAGTCCGACCGCATCCGCGACCAGCTCACCGCCATGGGCGTGGTGCTGGAAGATGGGAAGGGTGGCACGACCTGGCGTTTGGCTGACTGATAGATGTAATGCTTAAAAACAAAACCCGCCAAGTGCGGGTTTTGTTTTTAAGGGCTGTTCGCTAATTCTGCGGTGACAGGGCTGGCGTCTTCGCTGGCAAGCCAGCTCCTACAAGGTCGCGCCGTTCGCCAAAATTACGTACACCACGGACACTGTAGGAGCTGGCTTGATCTGGCCTAATGAAATTGGACACATCAATAGGGCGCTATGATGGCGCCCAAATCTAAGGTGTGCATGATGATGCGAAAGTCCTATTCCAGCGAGTTCAAGCTCAATGCTGCAAGCATGGTGCTTGATGAAGACCAGCCCATTCTTGAGGTCTGCGCCAACTTCGATATCGGCCCTACTGCGTTGCGCCGCTGGGTCGAGCAGGTCAGGAAAGAACGTGCAGGCTCGACGCTAGCGGGAACAAAAGC
>NZ_JBFUIH010000094.1:2500-5258 GCF_056401975.1 Pseudomonas sp. P4_C8
AGCTGAATACATAGGCTTAAGAGGCGAACCAGGGGAACTGAAACATCTAAGTACCCTGAGGAAAAGAAATCAACCGAGATTCCCTTAGTAGTGGCGAGCGAACGGGGACYAGCCCTTAAGTGGCTTTGAGATTAGCGGAACGCTCTGGAAAGTGCGGCCATAGTGGGTGATAGCCCTGTACGCGAAAATCTCTTGGTCATGAAATCGAGTAGGACGGAGCACGAGAAACTTTGTCTGAATATGGGGGGACCATCCTCCAAGGCTAAATACTACTGACTGACCGATAGTGAACTAGTACCGTGAGGGAAAGGCGAAAAGAACCCCGGAGAGGGGAGTGAAATAGATCCTGAAACCGTATGCGTACAAGCAGTGGGAGCCCACTTTGTTGGGTGACTGCGTACCTTTTGTATAATGGGTCAGCGACTTATTTTCAGTGGCGAGCTTAACCGAATAGGGGAGGCGTAGCGAAAGCGAGTCTTAATAGGGCGTCTAGTCGCTGGGAATAGACCCGAAACCGGGCGATCTATCCATGGGCAGGTTGAAGGTTGGGTAACACTAACTGGAGGACCGAACCGACTACCGTTGAAAAGTTAGCGGATGACCTGTGGATCGGAGTGAAAGGCTAATCAAGCTCGGAGATAGCTGGTTCTCCTCGAAAGCTATTTAGGTAGCGCCTCATGTATCACTGTAGGGGGTAGAGCACTGTTTCGGCTAGGGGGTCATCCCGACTTACCAAACCGATGCAAACTCCGAATACCTACAAGTGCCGAGCATGGGAGACACACGGCGGGTGCTAACGTCCGTCGTGAAAAGGGAAACAACCCAGACCGTCAGCTAAGGTCCCAAAGTTATGGTTAAGTGGGAAACGATGTGGGAAGGCTTAGACAGCTAGGAGGTTGGCTTAGAAGCAGCCACCCTTTAAAGAAAGCGTAATAGCTCACTAGTCGAGTCGGCCTGCGCGGAAGATGTAACGGGGCTCAAACCATACACCGAAGCTACGGGTATCACTTAGGTGATGCGGTAGAGGAGCGTTCTGTAAGCCTGTGAAGGTGAGTTGAGAAGCTTGCTGGAGGTATCAGAAGTGCGAATGCTGACATGAGTAACGACAATGGGTGTGAAAAACACCCACGCCGAAAGACCAAGGTTTCCTGCGCAACGTTAATCGACGCAGGGTTAGTCGGTCCCTAAGGCGAGGCTGAAAAGCGTAGTCGATGGAAAACAGGTTAATATTCCTGTACTTCTGGTTATTGCGATGGAGGGACGGAGAAGGCTAGGCCAGCTTGGCGTTGGTTGTCCAAGTTTAAGGTGGTAGGCTGGAATCTTAGGTAAATCCGGGATTCTAAGGCCGAGAGCTGATGACGAGTTACCCTTTGGGTGACGAAGTGGTTGATGCCATGCTTCCAAGAAAAGCTTCTAAGCTTCAGGTAACCAGGAACCGTACCCCAAACCGACACAGGTGGTTGGGTAGAGAATACCAAGGCGCTTGAGAGAACTCGGGTGAAGGAACTAGGCAAAATGGCACCGTAACTTCGGGAGAAGGTGCGCCGGTGAGGGTGAAGCATTTACTGCGTAAGCCCATGCCGGTCGAAGATACCAGGCCGCTGCGACTGTTTATTAAAAACACAGCACTCTGCAAACACGAAAGTGGACGTATAGGGTGTGACGCCTGCCCGGTGCCGGAAGGTTAATTGATGGGGTTAGCTAACGCGAAGCTCTTGATCGAAGCCCCGGTAAACGGCGGCCGTAACTATAACGGTCCTAAGGTAGCGAAATTCCTTGTCGGGTAAGTTCCGACCTGCACGAATGGCGTAACGATGGCGGCGCTGTCTCCACCCGAGACTCAGTGAAATTGAAATCGCTGTGAAGATGCAGTGTATCCGCGGCTAGACGGAAAGACCCCGTGAACCTTTACTATAGCTTTGCACTGGACTTTGAATTTGCTTGTGTAGGATAGGTGGGAGGCTTTGAAGCGTGGACGCCAGTTCGCGTGGAGCCAACCTTGAAATACCACCCTGGCAACTTTGAGGTTCTAACTCAGGTCCGTTATCCGGATCGAGGACAGTGTATGGTGGGTAGTTTGACTGGGGCGGTCTCCTCCTAAAGAGTAACGGAGGAGTACGAAGGTGCGCTCAGACCGGTCGGAAATCGGTCGTAGAGTATAAAGGCAAAAGCGCGCTTGACTGCGAGACAGACACGTCGAGCAGGTACGAAAGTAGGTCTTAGTGATCCGGTGGTTCTGTATGGAAGGGCCATCGCTCAACGGATAAAAGGTACTCCGGGGATAACAGGCTGATACCGCCCAAGAGTTCATATCGACGGCGGTGTTTGGCACCTCGATGTCGGCTCATCACATCCTGGGGCTGAAGCCGGTCCCAAGGGTATGGCTGTTCGCCATTTAAAGTGGTACGCGAGCTGGGTTTAGAACGTCGTGAGACAGTTCGGTCCCTATCTGCCGTGGACGTTTGAGATTTGAGAGGGGCTGCTCCTAGTACGAGAGGACCGGAGTGGACGAACCTCTGGTGTTCCGGTTGTCACGCCAGTGGCATTGCCGGGTAGCTATGTTCGGAATAGATAACCGCTGAAAGCATCTAAGCGGGAAACTAGCCTCAAGATGAGATCTCACTGGGACCTTGAGTCCCCTGAAGGGCCGTCGAAGACTACGACGTTGATAGGTTGGGTGTGTAAGCGCTGTGAGGCGTTGAGCTAACCAATACTAATTGCCCGTGAGGCTTGACCATATAACACCCAAGCAATTTGC
>NZ_JBFUIH010000095.1:0-4886 GCF_056401975.1 Pseudomonas sp. P4_C8
GCCATATGCCATATCTCGTGCGAAAAATGTTTAGAGGCACTGGAAATAAGGGCGATGTGAGGTACTCATCGGATAAATTAATTTCGTATGGATTTTATTTTAGCTATGGATTGACAGAGATCGTTCGGCGTTTTGCAAGGTAGTTGTTGCGTCAGCCGTGTTTTTTATGCCGCCATTTTCAGTGCCGGCTGTCATCGTCCTCCTGACCCGCCGTTAATGGGGGAATCGCCAGGCTCCTGTCATCCTGCAGCATTTCACCCCAAATTCGTTTGTATCCGATCCATAAAGCACACCTAAAGGTAGATGCGCTTTGTGTTTACCGTGACATCTCTGGCGAGCAGTTCCATGGCAATAGTGCTTCGTAGTCCGCCATCGACTGCGCATACGACAACCGCTCCAGTACGTGGCGCAGCCACGTATAGGGCTCTTGGCCGTTAACTTTGGCGGTCTCGACCAAGCTATAGATTTGCGCACTGGCCGTCGCACCTTTGGGCGTGTCGCTGAACAACCATGCCTTGCGCCCGATCACAAACGGTTCTATTGCACGCTCCGCCGGGTTGTTGTCGATCGGTAAAAAACCAGCCTCTACGTAACGCTCCAGTCGGCTCCAATTGTTGGCCAGATAATTCACGGCCTTGCCCAGTACGCTTTGCGGTGTCACCTGCGGCTGCGTTTTTTCCAGCCAGCCTTTCAACTGGGCCAGGATCGGTAAGCTCTTTTCCTGACGACCAGTAAAACGCTGTTCATCGCTGGCGTCCTTGAATTCACGCTCGATGCCATACAGCTTGTTGATCGTTGTCAGCGCGATATCGGCACGTCCCGTCTTACCCTTGGGCTGCACTTTTTGAGCATCGACGAACTTGCGCCGCGCATGGGCCATGCACGCCAGACGTTCCACGCCCGGCCGCAACGCCAACGCAATATAACCCGCGTAATCGTCGGTCATGACATAGCCGCGATAACCTTCCAGCAGGCGCAACGGCACCTCCTGCGCCCGGCTGGAGGTGTAGTCGAACAGCACGACTTTTCGATCCGGCGGCCCACTGGCCTGCACCCACATCCAGGATTGGCTGGTCGGGTCTCGATCCGRTTCTTTAAGTACCTGAACGCGGGTTTYATCGCAGTGGATGACCGGGCTCTCCAGCAACCGGTCGCGCATCAAATTGAGCAGCGGTTGCAAGTGCGCGCCGCACTGGATGATCCAGCGTGCCAAGGGCTGGCGCGGGATATYGATACCGTGTCGGCTCAACACTGTCTCGAAACGATGCAGCGGCAGGCCATCGACGTATTTGGTGGTCAACAGTATCGCCAACACGCTCGGACTGGCCATGCTTTTTTCAATCAACTGAGCGGGTTTGTCAGCGGTGACCGGAGCCGTTTCACAACCGCGGCAACYATAGACTTTGCGGATGTTTGATCACCCGGATCTGCATCGGCACGATGTCCARCTGCTCGCTGGTTTCTTCGCCGATGGCGTGTTTGCGGCAACCGCAGGCACAGGTCAGTTCGTGTTCGGGTAGTTCGTGGATGACTTCGATACGCGGCAGATCAGCCGATAGTGGCTTGCGTTTGCCACGGCGCGGAGCTGGAGCAACGACTTCTTTATCGGCATCCTCGACGGCGAGCATCGGCTCGCTTTCGGGCTCGCTTTCGGGCTCGTTGAACAGTGCCAGTTGCGGGGTGTTGGGCTCAACCGTCTGCTCGGATTTACGACCGAATATACGGTCGCCTAACAGCTTGATCTGTTCTTTCAAATCAACGATGTGGGTTTCGTAGGCCTGCTTAACTTCCTGCTCGCGAGCGAAAGCTTCATAGGTATCAAGCAGCATTTGCTTGAGAAGCACTGGGTCAGTTTTCAGTCGGCAGAACAGCCTTTACTGGGTCAGTTTTCGGTTAGCGGCAACACATTCAGGTATTTTATTTGCTCTTTTGAGCTCTTTTGAGCTCTTTAAACTTTTGTTTTCTGGGGGTAGGCGCAATATTATGAATGTGCGGAAGATTAGGTGCTTTTTGGGAGAGATAGATTTATTGTAAGTGCATCTGGTCTTTATGTTGCTGCGGGGGCTAGGGTTGTAGTTTTTCTGGAGGCTTCAAGTTGTCAAAATAATTATCCGGTTTGATATTTTATTTTTACGTTAAAGATTCGGTTGATTGATTGAGGTAAGTATCAGAGCGATAGCGGAGTACGTAATCTTTTCCATTTTCTAATTTTCTAATTTTCTAATTTTCTAATTTTCTAATTTTCTGTTGTTTATTCTGGTTTTTCAGATTGTGTCTTGGGAGGAGGCAGTACTCGGCGTTTTACTATCTAGTAGCTATGTTCTTGCTGTTTATGGTGTTCAAGTTTTCTGGTAGGGCCAAAAGTGTTTATATTTATAAAGTGGAGGGTTAGGTTTTGGAGTATTGYAAGCCAGTTGTAAGTGTTGTATGTGTTACATATAATCATGAATTATTTATTGCTTCGGCAATAGAGTCTTTTCTGTCTCAGAAGGCCGATTTTGAATATGAAATTGTCGTACATGATGATTCTTCGACTGATAAGACTGRTGAAGTGGTTTGTGCATTATGTCTAAAATATCCAGGTAGAATAAAATATATTCGGCAGCCAAAAAATATGTATTCGCAAGGTGTGAAAATTTTTGACCTTGCATTTTCATACGCGTCTGGCGAATTTATTGCTGTATGCGAAGGCGATGATTTCTGGAATGATGATAAGAAACTGCAAAAGCAGTTTGACTATATGCGCGAAAATCCAAAATGTGGAGCAGTGTTCAGCGATACTAATATTCTTATCCAGGAGACAGGTCGAACTATAATTGCGCATGATGCTTCCAGAGGCTTCTCGCCGCCTACCGGTGATGTAAAAAAAAGTCTGTTAAGGGGGAATCCTTACAAGACCTGCACAGTAATGCTTAAAGCCGAGGCTGTTTTTGGTTATGCCAAACATGCAAAAATAACCAATGCCAAAATGGAAGACTATGTGGCTTGGCTGTATGTTGCTGGTCGATATGATKTTGGATATATACCTGAGGTATTAGCAACTTATCGAATTYTGCCTGTTAGCGCATCGCATTTTTCTACCGATGCGGGGAGGGTTGGTTTTGATAGAAATACGTATAAAGTTGCTGTTTATTTTAATAATTTTTATGGTGAAATAATTGATGGCGCCTTAATCAAGGTGGGCTACTCTTACTCRCTGTTTTGTTTTTTCTTACGTGCGGGTAAACCGATCATTGCATTCAGGTATTTTAATTGCTCTTTTGAGTTCTTTAAGCTTTTGTTTTCTGGSGGTAGGCGCARYATTATGAATGTGCGGAAGTTRGTTGCTTTTTGGAAGAGATAGATTTACTGTAAATGCATCTGGTCTTTATGTTGCTRCTGGGGCTGTAGTTTTTCTGGAAGCTTCATGTYGTCAAAATAATTATCCGGTTTGATATTTTATTTTTAYGTTAAGGATTCGGTTGATKGAGGTAAGTATCAGAGCGATAGCGGAATGCGTAATGCGTAATGCGTAATGCGTAATGGTTTTATTTTAATTGTATTGAAATCAAATTAACTAATAAGATGTTTGATAATTTATGTCTAGAGCTATAGCGTGTGTGACTGGCGGAACCGGCATGGTTGGCCGAAGAATTGTAAGTGCGCTAGTAGAAATTGGCTATGACGTCAGAGTTTTGAGTCGTCAATATCATGCAGATGAGCCTAATGTAACGCACTACAAAGGTGATGTKAGTGATGAGTCAATGCTTGTCAAGTTCATTGCTGGTGCTGAATCGGTTTTTCACTGTGCTGCTGAGCTAAATATACCTTCAGCTATGTGGCAGGCCAACGTGATTGGCACGGAGCAGATTTTGAMGGCGTGYCGCGCTGAAAAAATTAAATACTTCTGTTATATGAGTAGTGCTGGTGTTGTTGGCAGAACCAATCAAAAAATTGTCACTGAAGACACGCTATGTCATCCGCAGGATGATTATGAGCATAGCAAGTTGGCTGCGGAAAAACTTGTTAAACAAGGTATTARCGGCGCCAGCGTTGTCATTCTTCGTCCTACTAATGTGATTGATTCGGATCGGCCGGGAGCACTAGGRCTAGCAATACACGCTAATATTATAAGCCGTCTAAAGCTATTTATAAAAGGTGCCGAGTGTGCGCATATTGTTCATGCGGATGATGTAGCGGCTGCTGCTGTTTTTTTTATGGGCAAAGATTTTTTATCTCCTGAGTGCTTTTTTGTTTCATGTGATCATGAACCGCTTAATACGTATGCTGGTTTATGGGCGCTTTATCAAGCTGCTAAAGCAGGCTTGCCGGCTGGAAAACTTAATTTTCCATTGTGCCTGCCTATATTCGTGCCATATCTCGTGCGAAAAATGTTTAGAGGCACTGGAAATAAGGGCGATGTGAGGTACTCATCGGATAAATTAATTTCGTATGGATTTTATTTTAGCTATGGATTGACAGAGATCGTTCGGCGTTTTGCAAGGTAGTTGTTGCGTCAGCCGTGTTTTTTATGCCGCCATTTTCAGTGCCGGCTGTCATCGTCCTCCTGACCCGCCGTTAATGGGGGAATCGCCAGGCTCCTGTCATCCTGTAGCATTTCACCCCCAAGTTCGTTTGCGTGACGGTCGCGGTAGGATGGCAGTTACCTACCATTCCTACCGCGAACTGCGTGATCTCAACGGCTGCTGCATTGACTATCTGCCCTAACGCGCCGAACGGATCCTCCTGCTGTTGCCCGTTCGTCGGTCATGACATAGCTGCGATAACCTTCCAGCAGGCGCAACGGCACCTCCTGCGCCCGGCTGGAGGTGTAGTCGAACAGCACGACTTTTCGATCCGGCGGCCCACTGGCCTGCACCCACATCCAGGATTGGCTGGTCGGGTCT
>NZ_JBFUIH010000096.1:0-3991 GCF_056401975.1 Pseudomonas sp. P4_C8
CGGGCCTTCCAGATAGCCGGCAAAATCGCTGGCCATCACACTGGCCTGGGCCAGCGATTCACAGGTGTGGGCCAAGAGGTCTTCGTCTCTGAGATCGGGTGCAAGCATGAACATCGTGCTTGGCTTGCGGGCCACGGGGGATTTGAGCGCTGAGGGATTGAGGTAGTGATTCAGCGCGCGTTCGGCGGCGTCGTGGAATTTTTTGGAATCGACGGATTCGTAGGGGGAAACGTCGTCGGTTTCCGGAGGATTCGGAGTTTCTTTAATCATTGGCAAAGATCCTTAGAGTCGAGGAGCCGCCACTTTCCGTTTTCCAGACGGAGGGTGGCAGCTGTACGCGGACTGGAAAAACCGAGAAGGATCAAACCCGGCAGACCCGAAGGTCTCCCACGTACAGCCGCCATAACTTAAATCGCGGAGCTGAAAAAACGCCGCATTATGTCATGTGCTGTGATCCTATCTTCGGGTTTTCCAGACCCGATCGCTGAAATGCCAGCGACCCACAAAGCCTACCCATTTCCCGTCTGACCCAACAACCGACAGAACTCGTCGGAATCCTTCCCCAAAATCAGCGCGTCTGTAGGACAGTGAAATCAATTTGCCAGCCGAACGTCTCTTGGATTCCGGGCTCACGAGGCGCAAACCATGCGGTAGCTGATGCCCGGACGCTGGGACACGAAGCCCGTCGGCGGGAGAGGGATAAGTGTTTTTTCGGATGTTTTTTTGTGTACCGGACAATTTTGCAGTCTTATATGCTCCAACACTTGGACACGAGCCAAGTGCTTGGTTGATTACTTTGGAAAACGTCTGATTGTTTTCTATAAAGAGCGTCAGCATGGTGCTGCCTCTGAACACTGATATGGAAGTCAAAAATGTCCGGCAAGCCTGCTGCGCGCAAGACCGATTCCGTGAGCTGTCCCCGCTGCGGTGGAACAGCCATCGAATCCGGGTCACCCAATGTATTTTTTGATGGTCTGCCCGCTGCCCGGGTAACTGACTGCACCACCTGCGGCAGTGTCTTGACCCTGGCCGCCATGTCCTCGGTGCAAATCAATGGCCAGGCCGCGCTGGTCACCGGCTCGCAAGGTACGCATGGCGATACCATCACGGGCGGGTCATCGAGCATCATCATCGGCAACAGCTTCACGCCTGCGCCGGTTTCCCCGGTCAATCCGATGCCTGCGCATTTGGTTGCGCCTGCAAGTTACCAGCCCCCGGTCATTGCACCTACCCCCTCGCCTGCGCCGACCGTTGCTGCTGACGACTTGGTTTTAGAGGAGGAAGAAGAGGAAGAGGAGCTGTATGAAGAGAAACCGGTGGGTATCACCTTGCGCATCGGTGTGTTCTTCGATGGGACATTAAACAATGCGAATAACAGCCTGATGGGACAGTTGTGTGGCGCAACCCACGCCATTAAACCTGAGGATCTGGACGCCAGCTGTAAGCCGTATATGTCTGATCCGGACAGCAGTTATGCGAATGATGCGTCAAATATCAGAAAACTCTGGGAATTGTATTTTTTCTCCGATGAAATTCAGGGCTCAGGCGATAAACACCAACTTTTTCAAAGGATTTACGTTGAGGGAATAGGCACTTCATCGGGTCTGGCAGATAGCTTGCTGGGTGCCGGCATGGGGCGTGGCGCATCAGGTGTGAACGGTAAAGTAGACGACGTTTTTCGTGATATTGCGAAGAACGTCCTCCGTTTTTCCCAAGCCAACCTTGGCTCTAAAATCATCAACCTGACCTTCGACACCTTTGGGTTCAGCCGAGGCGCAGCCGCTGCACGCCACTTTGCCAATGAGGTGGCGTTAGGCTCGAATGGCCCTTTGGGACAGACCATCAAGATGCTTCGCGGAGCTTTCCATCAGTCGTTCAGGGGGGAGTACCAGCACGATGTCCAAATGGGTTTTATCGGCTTGTTTGATACCGTACCGTCAGTAGGCGGCCTGGCTAATCTGGGTTATGTCCGCAGCCAAACACAACCGGGTCTCAAACTGTATTTGCCTCGCAGCTTGTTTCCCAATGTTGTCCAATTGGCAGCCCGGGACGAAACCCGCGCCAACTTCGCCTTGAGCCGGGTCAAACCCGATCACTTGGAAATCACATTGCCCGGTGTCCATTCGGACCTTGGCGGCGGCTACTTCCCTGAGTCCGAAGAGAACCTGCTGATCAGTCCCATGCAGGTGCTGGATGTCCCCGGTACGATGGATGTGAAATACACCTCAATCTACCGCGACGCGCAACAGGTGAAGGCCCAGTGGGAAGCCAAAGGCTGGCCGTCCCAAATGTTGGAGGTCGTGACCCCCTATGTTCGGGGCTTACCTTCGTCTCAGCAAAATAGCTTTAATCCTGACAAGCAGGTCTATGCGGCATTGCAGCTCAAACGACCTGTACGAGGTGAGTTGTCGCGGGTTTACCTGCGGGTGATGTATGAGCAGGCCAAACTTAAGGGGGTAAAGTTCATTTATCTGGACGATGCCGATCCGAGCTATGCAGTACCGATCGAGCTTCAAGCCCTTTGTGACCGTTTTGTCGCGGGCGACTACAGTACGACGCCCACCGAAGAGCGATTGTTGAAGTTGAAGTACATTCATACCTCGGCCAACTGGAACCCACCGACAATCCTTCAGGGCTCAACACCTCGAACCAGTGCGGGGTTGCTGTACTTTAATGCCCCAACCACGGATGGAATCCGAGTACAACATCCCCATGTACCCGACTAGGAGTCACGAATATGCCAATACTATGGATCCTGCTGGGGGCGTTGCTGGTGAGCGGTTGTCAAGCTTCAGGCCTTTCCACAGGGCGTTCAGACATGGACGCCGGCCCATGGGCGATAGGTATTGCCCATCCTTACTTTATGGAAGTCTGGGTTGAGGACAGTGCAGCTATTGATGTCGATGGTGTCTTGTACCGTCGGATTAGCAGTGGTGGCGCTGCCGGTGGAGAAAAAAAAGGTGCAGATGTCGCTCGAGAATGGGTCGGGGTGAGTGGGGGAGGCGATATAGCCGTTCGGGGTGCCAAACTACCAGTGCGCATTTATGTTCGCTGGCAATCGGCGGTCGAGCCGCAAACCTATCAAGGTTGGATTGAGATACCGGAAAGTGCTCGGCAGGTTATGCGCGACGCCCTGACCAAGGAATGTCCAAGTATTCCCGAGATGTCAGCGTTCCCGAGGAGCGCCGCTGTACGACTTGGACTTGCACCGGGCGGCGTTGTGCAGGTATGGGCGGAGGATGAGTGTCTACGCCCAGTAAAGGTCGCACGTGGCCAAGCTGAAATAGCGCCGCTTGGGCCGTATCTTGGCAAGTCTGGCGGACGTTACTACCCCCAGACAGAAGCCTCCAAACGCTATGTCGAAAAATACGGTATCCCCTACGGAAGCTGGTGAATAACCATAAATTCAGCCCGCCAACTGGCGGGCTTTTTTCTATCTAGCGCAGGGAGTCAAGCTCCTGGCCAAACAACCCGATGCTTAATGCGGGAGCCGATTCCGATCTGGTACACCCTCCAAAACTGTGGGAGTGAGCCTGCTCGCGATAGGGGTGTGTCAGTCGACATCAATTTTGAATGTCCAACCGCCATCGCGAGCAGGCTCACTCCTACAGGGGGATTGGTTTTTGCCGGGGGATTAGCGGTGTGGCGTGGGTTTGGGTAGTTCGAGGTTATCGAGCATTCGGTTCGCCGCCAGTTCGGCGAGCATGACGATTTGTTGGATTGCCATGGCGGTGTTGCGGTGCGGGCCTTCCAGATAGCCGGCAAAATCGCTGGCCATCACACTGGCCTGGGCCAGCGATTCACAGGTGTGGGCCAAGAGGTCTTCGTCTCTGAGATCGGGTGCAAGCATGAACATCGTGCTTGGCTTGCGGGCCACGGGGGATTTGAGCGCTGAGGGATTGAGGTAGTGATTCAGCGCGCGTTCGGCGGCGTCGTGGAATTTTTTGGAATCGACGGATTCGTAGGGGGAAACGTCGTCGGTTTCCGGAGG
>NZ_JBFUIH010000097.1:0-3517 GCF_056401975.1 Pseudomonas sp. P4_C8
TGATCCACTGATCGGTCACCTCCACGCGGAAGTTCGGGTTTTCAGCCGGCGGCACGTCGGTGAAACGGATGTTCCAGTACACCTTGCCGTCGCTCAGTTCGCTGGAAGTGTTCAGCTCTTCGTCGGCATAGACCTCGAAGTTGATGATGGCGCCTTGGTTCTTCAGGTCGCGCATGAAGGCTTGCAGGCCTTCGGTCACGTCCTTGACGTAGGTGGCGGTGATCGAGCGGTCCACCGCCCACTTGTGCGCGTAGAGGATGGCGTCCATGACGATGTCCAGCGTCCGCACGCGGGTGACAAACTTCCATTTCGCATCGCTGGACAGCGTGCGGTTGCCCCACAATCGGTAGCCGTCATCGCGAATGATCGTGGTGATGTTGGCGTTGTTCAGCACGTTGGCCCGGCAGGACGCATCGCCGTCGAGAAACTCGATTGGACGCGTGGTGCCGGTGATGCCGACAAACTCCTTGTTCGACGGCGAGGCCCAGAAACCGTAGGTGGCATCGGTCCAGGCAAACAGGCCGGCGGTCCAGGCTGAAGCGGGTGCGTTGACCGTGGCACTGGTTCCGGTGTCCCAGAACTGCACACCCGGATCGACCATGTAGGCGTGTTTGCTGCCGAAATTTTCGGCATAGGCGATCGCGGCTTCGTCGGTGGTGTTCGGCCCGTCGATGATGGCCATGGCCCGCATCTTGTCGCCCAGTGCCACCAGCTCGGTACCCACCGCCAGCGTCGACGAGTACCCCGGAGTCACCAACAACCGTGGCTGGGCGTTGAATTTGCTTTTACCGTTGAGCAACGCCTGCATGCCGGTACGGGTGCCGTCGGCCCAAACGCCGCCGATGATCGCCGACAACTGTTCGGCCGGATCCGTCAGTAGCGGCACACCGACAGCAACAATCACCGCTTTGGACCGCTTGAAAATCGCCTTGCAGTCCTGGGTGATCGCCGCATCCGGGCCCCAGGCGGCGACCGCTTCGCTTTCGCGGGTGATCAGCAGCAGTTCGTTGGCTGCGGCCGTGGCCGGCGGGCCCACGGTGAAGGTGTTGCACAGACCAATGATCGACGCGGACGGGGTGGCGATATGCCGGGCCCCGGTGTCCACCAGGGTCACGGTGACGCCGTGAAAAAAACTCATAGAGTGATACTCCAGAAATGAAAAAGCCCCGCATGGGCGAGGCTGGGGGAATGTTCGGTGTGCTAACTGACGGGAAACAAAACGCCCCGGCAATGCGGGGCGTCAGGGGGTCTGCAGATCCGGTTTATCCGGCCATTCAATCGTCCGGGGCCACCCCGCTTGCTGCGGTACTTCGTTCAGCTCGATGCGGTAGAACTTCCAGGCAGTTAACTGCTCGACTTGCTCGGCCGTGGCCACGCCCAGATCGAGCGCGTCCTGCAGCGGCGCCACCGCCAGGCCAGCTTCGTGCATCAGCCGTTGCTGCTGAGCCCGTGCCGCAGGCAACAAAGCCGCGTCCGAGGGCGGCGCATACGCGGCGATCTCGCCATACTCACCGGCGACCACACGCGCGTAGATCTCCGGGCCGTAACTGGTCGAGTCGTCGGGTGTGGCCGTGAAGGGAATAGCGCCCAGCTCTTTGGTGACCAGCACCAGGTTGATGGCCGTGTGTGCCACATCAGCCCATTGCGGGGTCAATACATGGGTGTAGCTCATCAAGCCACCCTCAAATAAATGGATACAGAGTCATCGGTTGAGTTGTCGGTGTTATTTAGGGCGCCCATCAACATCCAAGTACCTGCCGGTGGGCCTTGAGACGATAGGCCGTAAGCATCGCTGTAGAACAAATTGCCCCCGGCAGTAAGGGAGCCGGGAGCAATAGCACCACCAGCAGCAGCACGAAACATGCCGTAGGTGCCGACTTGACCAACACCAAAACCGGCGATGGAATAACGCACTCTTTCTGTGCCGATGGCATCGGTCCACATTGCGCCCATGTCAGCGGCATCAACCTGTACTTTAACTATGCCCAAAGCATTGCTATAGCCAATGTTAACTTTATTGGCGTCCTGACCCGCCCCCCCGCCTTGTTGCACGGGAGTAAAACCCAACAAAGGCTGATATGACGCTGGGTTAAAGCTAACCTCGGTCCAGATTTTTCCGAAATCGAACTCATCAACCTGTATACCGACATCGCCAGTATCAGGCCGATAGCCAATAAAAACTTTGTTGGTTGATTGACCCGTTCCCCCGCCTTGCTGCACGGGGGTAAAACCCAACGAAGACTGATATAACTCCGGGTCGAAGTTGGAAGTATCCCAACTGGTAGACCATGCGCCCCATGCATTGCCGTAAATAAGGGCACGCGTATAGAGAGTGCCGCTGCTATTGGCAATCATTAGTTGAGTGGTGACATCCACCCCTTTCATCACCAACAACGTTGAATTCGGGGCGCCAGCTGGAATATTCGGCCCCGTGGTTACCCGGTAAACCCCCGCATCCGTCAGGGTATCAATGTCGGTTCCATCCGGAACAAGGATGCCGCCCTGACCCCAGCCATATGCCCCTGCGAGCAGTACGTGGCCTGGGGTGTCATCTTGGGGAGAGGTTTGTTTAACCAGATTGCTGGAATCCCACAGGCTCTGCCAGTCGCCCCAGGTTCCGGTGGCAAAGTCCCCGGTTCGGTAACGGTAGGCGCTCGCGCTGTTCGCCACCCGCGCCTCTTGATAGGCCAGGTTGCCAAACGATCGTTCGATGTGGACCACCAGCCCATGATCACTGCCGGAGATGTTCGGACGGTTCAGGGTGTCGGCCRTATAGGTATAGGTGCCACCAACCTGCGCGGCGTTGAAGTCATCACCCGGTAAATTGGGGGCTACTCCTCCGACGCCAAATGCACCGTTGAGCAATACGCGCCCCGCCGTGAAGTCCCAGGCGTTCGACTGTTTAACCAGTGAGCCACTGTCCCACTGGGTTTTCCAGGCGGACCAGGTCGAACCGGAACCACTACCACCGCGCGTGAACAACACCCCGGTGTTGTATTGAATGACCAGCTGCAGCGTCACGTCCCGCCCATTGCCGACGATCAACGCGGAGTTGGTGCCGCCCGATGGCCCGTTTTCCGGTGTGCCTTCGATGCGATAAAAACCGCTGGTTCGGATGCTGTTGAGGTCAGTACCGTCCGGCAGGCTGATACCCGCCCCGCCCAAGCCAAAGGCGCCCACCTTCATCAGCGCATCCACCGTGGCATCGTCCAGATCGGATTGCACGTCCGCCGTCGCGGCCGTTCCCAGCCCAAGGTTGTCGCGAGCCTCAGCCACATCCTCGACATCAGCGAGATTTTCACTCACTGCCAGGGCATCGGTGATGCCGTAGCCGTCCAGGGTGGTCGGGTTGGTGCCAGCGATCACCCGCCCGAGGGCATCGACGGTGACACTGCGAAACGTGCCCACACCGACCCCACTGCCGCCCGCGATCATTTCAAACTGCAAACCGGTGGTGCCCAGGGTGATCGGCGCGTCGGTGACCAACTGCCAGAGGCTGTCGCCGTTGGTCGTACCC
>NZ_JBFUIH010000098.1:0-3286 GCF_056401975.1 Pseudomonas sp. P4_C8
CGCCTACCGTTACCGAACCGGGGACTTTGCCACCGGAACCTGGGGCGACTGGCAGAGCCTGTGGGATTCCAGCAATCTGGTTAAACAAACCTCTCCCCAAGATGACACCCCAGGCCACGTACTGCTCGCAGGGGCATATGGCTGGGGTCAGGGCGGCATCCTTGTTCCGGATGGAACCGACATTGATACCCTGACGGATGCGGGGGTTTACCGGGTAACCACGGGGCCGAATATTCCAGCGGGCGCCCCGAATTCAACGTTGTTGGTGATGAAAGGGGTGGATGTCACCACTCAACTAATGATTGCCAATAGCAGCGGCACTCTCTATACGCGTGGCCTTATTATTGGCAGTGCAGGCTGGGGAGCATGGGCTATGAGTTGGGATACTTCCAACTTCGACCCGGCGTCATATCAGCCTTCGTTGGGTTTTACCCCCGTGCAGCAAGGCGGGGGAGTGGGTCAATCAATCAACAAAGTTTTTATTGGCTATCGGGATGATACTGGCGATGTCGGTATACAGGTCGATACGACCGATTTCGGAAAAGTCTGGACCGAGAGTAACTTTAACCCGGCGTTATATCAGCTATTGTTGAACTTTACTCCCGTGCAACAAGGTGGTGGAGCAGGTCAGGATGCCAACAAAGTCCATATTGGTTATAGCAATGCCTTGGGCATCGTAAAAGTACAGGTTGATGCCGCTGATATGGGCGCAATGTGGACCGATGCCATTGGTACAGAAAAAGTGCGCAGCGCCATAGCCAGTTTTGTTGTTGGTGCTGTCGGCACTTACGGCATGTTTCGCGCCGCTGGCGGCAGTACTGTCACCGGCTCTCTTAATGCGGGCGGTTCTCTATTCTACAGCGATGCTTACGGCCTATCGTCTCAAGGTCCACCCGCAGGTACTTGGATGTTGATGGGCTCCCTGAATAACACCGACAACTCAACCGATGACTCTGTATCCATTTATTTGAGGGTGGCGTGATGAACTACACCCATGTATTGACCCCGCAATGGGTTGATGTAGCCCACACCGCCATCAACCTGATGCTGGTCACCGAAGAGCAGGGCACCATTCCCTTCACGGCCACACCCGACGACTCGACCAGTTACGGCCCGGAGATCTACGAGCGTGTGGTAGCCGGTGAGTATGGCGAGATCGCTGCGTATGCGCCGCCCTCGGACGCGGCCTTGTTGCCGGCGGCTCGGGCTCAGCAGCAACGGCTGATGCACGACGCTGGCCTGGCTCTGGCACCGCTTCAGGATGCGGTCGATCTGGGCGTGGCCACTGCCGAGCAGGTCGAGCAGTTGAATGCCTGGAAGCGCTACCGCATCGAGCTGAGTGAAGTGCCGCAGCAAGCCGGTTGGCCACGGACGATGGAGTGGCCGGTCACACCGGTTCAGCAGACCCCCTGACGCCCCGCCCTGACGGGGCGTTTTGTTTCCCGTCAGTTAGCACACCGAACATTCCCCCAGCCTCGCCCATGCGGGGCTTTTTCGTTTCTGGAGTATCACTCTATGAGTTTTTTTCACGGCGTCACCGTGACCCTGGTGGACACCGGGGCCCGGCATATCGCCACCCCGTCCGCGTCGATCATCGGTCTGTGCAACACCTTCACCGTGGCGCCGCCGGCGACCGCTGCGGCCAACGAATTGCTGCTGATCACCCGCGAAAGTGAAGCGGTCGCCGCCTGGGGTCCGGACGCGGCGATCACCCAGGACTGCAAGGCCATTTTCAAGCGGTCGAAGGCGGTGATTGTCGCCGTCGGTGTGCCGGTGCTAACGGATCCGGCCGAACAGTTGTCCGCGATCATCGGCGGCGTTTGGGCCGACGGCACCCGTACCGGCATGCAGGCGTTGCTCAACGGCAAAAGCAAGTTCAACGCCCAGCCACGGTTGTTGGTGACGCCGGGGTACTCGGCGACGCTGGCGGTGGCCACCGAGCTGGTGGCGCTGGGCGACAAGATGCGCGCCATGGCCATCATCGACGGGCCGAACACCACCGACGAAGCCGCGATCGCCTATGCCGCCAACTTCGGCAGTAAACACGCCTACATGGTCGATCCGGGCGTGCAGTTCTGGGACACCGGGACCAGTGCCACGGTCAACGCGCCGGCCTCGGCCTGGACTGCCGGCCTGTTTGCCTGGACCGATGCCACCTACGGTTTCTGGGCCTCGCCGTCGAACAAGGAATTTGTCGGCATCACCGGCACCACACGGCCGATCGAGTTTCTCGATGGCGATCCGTCCTGCCGGGCCAACCTGCTGAACAACGCCAACATCACCACGATCATTCGGGATGACGGTTACCGCTTGTGGGGCAACCGCACGCTGTCCAGCGACCCGAAATGGAAGTTCGTCACCCGCGTGCGCACGCTGGATATCGTCATGGACGCCATCCTCTACGCGCACAAGTGGGCCGTCGACCGCTCGATCACCGCGACCTACGTCAAGGACGTGACCGAAGGCCTGCAAGCCTTCATGCGCGACCTGAAAAATCAGGGTGCGATCGTCAACTTCGAGGTGTATGCCGACGAAGAGCTGAACACTTCCAGCGAACTCAGTGACGGCAAGGTGTACTGGAACATTCGGTTCACCGACGTACCGCCGGCCGAAAACCCGAACTTCCGCGTGGAGGTGACCGATCAGTGGATCACTGAAGTGCTGGATACCGCCGCCTAAGGAGGCCGCTTTATGATTCCKGAAGTGCTCTACAACACCAATCTGTTTGTCGACGGTATCAGCCTGCAAGGCGATGTACCGAGCCTGACCCTGCCCAAGCTGACTCTCAAGGTCGACGAGTACCGCGCCGGCGGCATGGACGCGGCGGTCGAACTCGACATGGGGATGGAAAAGCTGGAAGCCAGCTTCATCACCAACGGCGTGCGTCGCGAGGTGCTGAAGTTCTTCGGCCAATCCGACCTGACCGGGTTCAACGCCTCGTTCCGCGGTGCCTTCAAGGGCCAAAAAGGTGCAATCAAATCGGTGGTCGCTACCCTGCGTGGCAGTCTCAAGGAAGTCGATCCGGGGGACTGGAAGCCGGGCGAAAAAGGCGAGTTCAAGTACGCCGTCGCGGTGACCTATTACAAGCTGGAAATCGACGGCAGCGTGATGTTTGAAATCGATCCCCTCAACTCGATCCGCGTCATTGACGGCGTCGACCAACTGGCCGCCGTGCGGTCTGCCCTGGGCATGTAAGGAGCACCACCATGAGCAACGCAAAAGACAACGTCCTGCCGAAATGGCTGCAACTGGGCGATGGCATTGCCACCGTCATGTTATCCAAACC
>NZ_JBFUIH010000099.1:0-2605 GCF_056401975.1 Pseudomonas sp. P4_C8
ACTGGAAATAGACATACTAGCACACCCTAGTAGTGCCCACACAAGTAGCTAGCCTACCGAGCTGGCCGGTAATGGCGGAGCCCAAGGTGGTAAAACCAGCGGCAACCGCCAGGGTTATTAGCCCGCCGGCCACCGCGTATTCCACAATGGTCAGGCCATCTTCGTCTTTGACGAACTTCASTASCGAAGCCTTGATYGTTTGCATGATCATTTTGCCCACCTCACTTGAATGTTTTTCTGCGGCATCTCTCTYACTGGAAATAGACTTACTAGCACACCCTAGTAGTGCCCACACAAGTAGCTAGCCTACCGAGCTGGCCGGTAATGGCGGAGCCCAAGGTGGTAAAACCAGCGGCAACCGCCAGGGTTATTAGCCCGCCGGCCACCGCGTATTCCACAATGGTCAGACCATCTTCGTCTTTGATGAACTTCAGTACCGAAGCCTTGATTGTTTGCATGATCATTTTGCCCACCTCACTCGAATGTTGTTTTTCCGGAGGCAGTACTTTCTGCGCTGCCTGATGCAACCCTAGTCAGGGTGCAGGCATAGGCGTTAGGAGGATTTTGCACATCGCTAGGACTTTTTTGCGGGGTGGCCAAATACGCAGCATTGGCCGTTGCAGAAGTAACGGGAGGGGGTAAACAAGGCATTGAAACGCAAAGGCAATTGTCATTGATTCACAAGCGACAAGCGGTTCAACCCGGGTTCGTCGAAAACACACCAACAAATCCTCGTCCGGGCAGCCTTCCAGACAACACATAGAACTAATAGAACTAAAACTAATATTTCTTATCGTGATTAAATCTGCAAAGTAATGGCACATTGGTAATACTGCGAAGCGAAGAGAGGCATTAAGAACTCTAGAGTAAAAACATGACGTCCAATTTCAACAGAAGGCCATCGCTCCTATGGTTCGATCTGACTCATGATCGGTCCACCCGGGAACTCATCGCGCAGTTTGAGGATACCTGCGACTGCAAATTGGCGAAAAACTCCGTGTTGCCCATCAGGGAACAGGCAGACATGATCTGCATCCATTTTGATCGCCCTGATACTTCGGGTTTAAGGCTACTGCTGGAGATCAAACGCACCACCCCCACCATCCCGATCACCATGTTCACCGTGCAGCACTCAGAGGAACTGGCTGTATGGGCCATGCGCTCCAGCGTCTGGGAATACATGGTGCTTCCGCTCTCGGCCGCGGAGAAGAAGCGTTACTTGACGGCGGTGGTGCAGCTCTGCGAACTGCGCCGAAATGCCAACGGCCAGGGCAAGTCATCGCAGATCGACCACTCCCCTACCCTGCCGGACAGCATCCGGTTGACCTCAGGACACCAAAAACACCAGGCGCTGAACAGCATCATGCTGTACATCGAACAGCACTTTCGAGACAGCATCGATCAGAGGGTTTTGGCGCAGCGCTGCGGCATGACGTCATTTCGCTTCAGCCGCCTGTTCAAGGAAGCCAATGGACTTGGCTTCACGGATTACATCTTGAACAAGCGCATGAACTTCGCCAAAGAACTGCTCGACAACAGCCAGATGCCTATTACCAGCATCGGCTATGAGTCCGGCTTCAAGGATCCTTCCTACTTCGCTCGGGCCTTCAAGCAGTTTGCAAACTGCACACCCAGCGAATACCGCTTGGCACGCCAACTCAGAGCGGCTGCAACTGCGCAACTGGTGCTGGACGAGAAAACCACTGAAGCGCTCGAAAGCCTGGTACAAAGCCTCGGCGCTTGATTTGGTTTTATATGCGCAAACAAAAACGCCGCTCATTGCCGAGCGGCGTTTTCGTTAAACATGGAGCGGGAAACGAGACTCCAATCCAAGCTTTAATTCTTTTAAATTATTAGACTTTTATCGAGCACTACACTTTCAACGGGTAGAAACATGGACTTTCACCTGCGAGTGAGTTCGCCCTGCCGGGCGCACAAAAAAGGTGTGTGGCAACCGCCACACACCTCAAATTGCTTTGAGCTCAACTTTGTCGAAAAGGCCTCCTTATCCCACCAGATTGAAGTCCGTCTGATCAACGGTCGCACTGCTGACACCAACAAGGTGGATGGTGTCCGCCCCGATCGCAACCACCGTGTCCGCCCCGTCAGCCGTTATGGTCACGTTGGCAGCGAACGTCGCGCTGCTGATCCCCAGCCCCGTGATATCGATCAAGTCCTGCGCGCCGCCCGGATTGGCTCCGAAGTTCAGGATCGTATCGTTGCCGAAACCTGCGGCAGCAAACACGAAAGTATCGTTGCCGGCGAAGCCGCCATTCATCAGGTCGTTACCGCCACCGCCGATGAGAACGTCATTACCCGCACCACCCACGATCGCGTTGGCGAGCTCGTTGCCGCTGCCCGCAAAGTTGCCGCTGCCGCCGAAAAACAGATTGTCGACGTTGGCACCCAGGGTGTAGCTCGCGAGCGAGGTCCAGACCGTATCCGTGTCTGCGCCGGCGAGCTCGTTCACCACGTCCCCAGGGTCGGTGACTTCGTAGGTATCGCTGCCGACGCCACCGACCATCGTGTCGGCACCTGCGCCACCGAGGATGAGGTCGTTACCTGCGCCGCCGATGAGGACGTCGTTACCCGCACCGCCCACGAT
>NZ_JBFUIH010000100.1:0-2594 GCF_056401975.1 Pseudomonas sp. P4_C8
GACGAGTACCGCGCGGGCGGCATGGACGCGGCGGTGGAACTCGACATGGGGATGGAAAAGCTGGAAGCCAGCTTTCTCACCAACGGCGTGCGTCGCGAGGTGCTGAAGTTCTTCGGCCAGTCCGATCTGACCGGGTTCAACGCCTCGTTCCGCGGTGCCTTTAAGGGCCAGAAAGGTGTGGTCAAGTCGGTGGTCGCCACCCTGCGTGGCAGCCTCAAGGAAGTCGATCCGGGAGACTGGAAGCCGGGCGAAAAAGGCGAGTTCAAGTACGCCGTCGCGGTGACCTATTACAAGCTGGAAATCGACGGCAGCGTGATGTTTGAAATCGATCCCCTCAACTCGATCCGTGTCATCGACGGCGTCGACCAACTGGCCGCCGTGCGCTCGGCGCTGGGCATGTAAGGAGCCACACCATGAGCAACGCAAGAGACAACGTCCTGCCCAAGTGGCTGCAACTGGGTGATGGCATTGCCACCGTCATGTTATCCAAAGCGAGCGAGGCCAACGGCATCAAGGTGGACCAGCTGACCCTGCGTGAGCCGACGGTGCGCGAGATGCGCGCCGCCACTTTGCAGGGCGGGAGCAACGAAGAAGAGCAGGAGATGGTCTTGTTCTGCAGCCTGGCAAGCATCGGCCGTGGCGATCTGGAGGGGCTGCTGATGCGGGATTACCGTCGTCTGCAGACCGCCTATTTTCGTCTGGGAGCAGACGACGGGGTTTAACCCCAGGCTGCAAAAGGCCCTGGCCAAACGCTTGGCCGTCGAGCTGAACTTTTCGGCGGCCGAGATTCAGGGACTGTCGTTTTCCGAGATGGTCTGGTGGCTCACGGACTGAGCCCATCCCGTCGCACGTAGGTGATAACCATGTCGAACAAACTCTCGCTCGGGTTGGTGATTGGCGGCGCCGTCGATTCCTCTCTGGGCGCCGCCTTCAAGAACGTCAGCGGCGAAATGAAAAAGCTCGAGGCGCAAACCACYCGCGCCAAGGGCTTGCAGAAAGTCATCGGCGAGACCATGCGTCTGCGCGAKGAATGGAAAAAAGCCCACGACAGTGGMGCGGCCAAYGCYGACGCCTTRCTKMGMAARCTGGARACCAACACCAGCAGCCTRCGCAAGCAGGGTGTYGAAGTYGGGCGCCTGCGTCAGGAGTACCTGGCGCTGGGCAAGGTGGTGCGCAGTGCCGAGTTCAAGGCCAAAGGCATGGGCCAAGTGCAGGAMGGGCAGGAAAGCYTGCGCAGTGGATTCGGCACCGCGGTGGCCGGTACCACGCTGGCCGCCGTGCCAACCAAAATTAGTGCTGACTTCCAGGCGATCATTCGCGACATCGCGATCAAGTCCGGCACCGCCAACACTCAACAGGAAGTGAACACCGCCCGCGACATCGTCCAGACCTCAAAGGACACCGGCATGGCCAACACTCAAGTGGCCGAGCTGGTAAACCAACTGGTCGGTGGCGGCATGGACCTGACCGAAGCGCTGACATATGCACCGGTGGCCGCCAAGTTTGCGGTCGGGCAGGGGGCTTCGGGCGCGGATACCGCGAAGATGATTCTGGCGATGCAGAACAACGCCAAGATCACCGACCCCAAGAAAATGGAACAGGCCTTGGCGTCGGTGGCGCTGCTGGGCCAGCAAGGCAGCTTCGAGGCGGCCGACATGGCCAAGTGGTTTCCGGAGCTGTTGGCGCAGATGGCCAGCACTGGCATCACCGGGCAGGAGGCGGTCACGCAACTGGGGGCGATGCTGCAGGTGCAGATCAAGAGCGCCGGCAGTGCGGATGAGGCGGCGAACAATCTGAAAAACTGGGTCGCGAAAATCGGCTCGGAGGAAACGGTTAAAGGGTATGCCGACGCCGGGATTGACTATCAGGGCTCGATGAATGCCGCCATTGGCAAGGGCATGTCGACCTTCGAGGCCAGCTTCGAACTGGCACGCCGGTATGTGGAAAAGACCGATCCAAAAAAGGCCAAGCAGCTGGATCAGGGACTGACCCAGATCAGCCAGGAGACGGACCCGGCCAAGGCGCAAGCGATGGCCGATGCCTTGGCCGCCACGTTGCGGACCGGCGATCTGTTTGCCGACATGCAGGTCAAGACGGCCCTGATGGCGTACACCCAGAACAAAAAATTCTACGCGGAGCTGAAAAAAGGCGCCTCGGACCCCAGCGGCCCGCGCAAGGACATTCTCGACAAAAATCTGAATGAACGTCGCGAGAGCTCGTCGCAACGTTGGGCCGAAACCGGTCAAGCGTTCAACGATTCGCTGCGGGCCATTGGTGATGCCCTGCGCCCGGCGACGGATGCGCTGGCCACCGGTATCGGCGGCGCGGCGCGTGGTTTGACCGCCTTGTCCGAGGAAACGCCCAAGGTGGTGCTGGGCCTGGCGGCACTCACTGCTGGAGCATTGGTGCTGGGTAAGGCCTGGGCCGCGCTGAAGATCGGCCGGGGGTTGGTGAACATCGCGCGCGGTTCAGCCGGCGACCGATCCAACATCGTGCAGCGGGTGTTCGTGACCAACGCGAATGACGGCGATGACGACGGGCTGGATCACGGCAAAGAAGGGAAGGGCGGAAAGGGCAAAGGCCCTGCAAGTCGG
>NZ_JBFUIH010000101.1:0-2111 GCF_056401975.1 Pseudomonas sp. P4_C8
ACGGTGTAGGAGAAACTGATGGTTTCGCCGGCGCGCAGGAAGTCCAGGTTCTCGCTGCTGCTGTAGTTCCAGCTGTCCTGATCGACCGAGAAGCCAGCCACCAGCGCCGCGGCCTGCGCCGCACCGAGGGTGCCGCCGCTCCAGACGAGGTCGTGGTTGGCGCTCTGGCTGACCGTCACGCCGTCGTGGCTGTCCAGATCGGCGAAGCGCAGTGCCCCGCTGTCGCTCAGCGTGGCCAACCCGTTGCCTTCGGTCATCGCCCCGGTCGGGTCGGTGATGGTCAGCGTCGGCTGGTCGTTGGTGCCGGTCAGGGTGATCGTCACCGTCTGCGCTGCCGAGGCCGCGTTGGCCGCGGCGCTGTTGTCGGTGGCCACCACGGTGTAGGAGAAGCTGATGGTTTCACCGGCCCGCAGGAAGTCCAGGTTCTCGTTGCTGCTGTAGTTCCAGCTGTCCTGATCGACCGAGAATCCGGCCACCAGCGCCGCGGCCTGCGCCGCACCGAGCGTACCGCCGCTCCAGACGAGGTCGTGGTTGGCGGTCTGGCTGACCGTCACGCCGTCGTGGCTGTCCAGATCGGCGAAGCTCAGCGCCCCGCTGTCGCTCAGCGTGGCCGCGCCGTTGCCTTCGTTCATCGCCCCGGTCGGGTCGGTGATGGTCAGCGTCGGCCGGTCATTGGTGCCGGTCAGGGTGATCGTCACCGTCTGCGCTGCCGAGGCGGCGTTGGCCGCGCCGCTGTTATCGGTGGCCACCACGGTGTAGGAGAAACTGATGGTTTCGCCGGCGCGCAGGAAGTCCAGGTTCTCGCTGCTGCTGTAGTTCCAGCTGTCCTGATCGACCGAGAAGCCGGCGACCAGCGCTGCGGCCTGCGCCGCACCGAGCGTACCGCCGCTCCAGACGAGGTCGTTATTGGCGCTCTGGCTGACCGTCACGACGTCGTGGCTGTCCAGATCGGCGAAGCTCAGCGCCCCGCTGTCGCTCAGCGTGGCCGCGCCGTTGCCTTCGTTCATTGCCCCGGTCGGGTCGGTGATGGTCAGCGTCGGCTGGTCGTTGGTGCCGGTCAGGGTGATCGTCACCGTCTGCGCTGCCGAGGCCGCGTTGCCCGCGCCGCTGTTATCGGTGGCCACCACGGTGTAGGAGAAACTGATGGTTTCGCCGGCCCGCAGGAAGTCCAGGTTCTCGCTGCTGCTGTAGTTCCAGCTGTCCTGATCGACCGAGAAGCCGGCGACCAGCGCTGCGGCCTGCGCCGCACCGAGCGTACCGCCGCTCCAGACGAGGTCGTTATTGGCGCTCTGGCTGACCGTCACGACGTCGTGGCTGTCCAGATCGGCGAAGCTCAGCGCGCCGCTGTCGCTCAGCGTGGCCGCGCCGTTGCCTTCGTTCATTGCCCCGGTTGTGTCGTCGATGGTCAGCGTCGGCTGGTCGTTGGTGCCGGTCAGGGTGATCGTCACGTCCTTGGTCACCGCCGCCCCAAAGTCGTCGGTCAGCGTCACCGTGAACACTTCGGTCTTGGTCTGGCCCTCGGCCAGGTACTGCGCCGCACCGTTACTCAGCGTATAGGTCCAGCCCACGCTGCCCACAGCGTCGCCCGTGCTCTCGTCGCTCACATTGGCCACCAGCGTACCCAGCGCACCGGACGGTGTGCTCACGCTGGCCACATGTGCGTGATCGGCCAGGTCCACGTCGCCAAAGGCGAAGCTGCCGCTGGTCACCGTGGTGCCGTCTTCGGCCACCGCACCACTTTCGACTTCTGCCGCCGTCACCGTCGGCGCGTCATTGCTACCGGTAATGGTGATCGTCACGTCCTTGGTCACCGCCGCCCCAAAGTCGTCGGTCAGCGTCACCGTGAACACTTCGGTCTTGGTCTGGCCCTCGGCCAGGTACTGCGCCGCACTGTTGCTCAGCGTATAGGTCCAGCCCACGCTGCCCGCCGCGTCGCCCGTGCTCTCGTCGCTCACATTGGCCACCAGCGTACCCAGCGCACCGGACGGTGTGCTCACGCTGGCCACATGTGCGTCATCGACCAGGTCCACGTCGCCGAAGGCGAAGCTGCCGCTGGTCACCGTGGTGCCGTCTTCGGCCACCGCACCGCTTTCGAGTTCTGCCGCCGTCAC
>NZ_JBFUIH010000102.1:0-1981 GCF_056401975.1 Pseudomonas sp. P4_C8
TGCTAGAAAACATTGACCCCAGGTCAGACCGTCGCGGATTGATGCCTGCGCTCCTACCGGCCTTCGAGGCCTGAATGTAATCGGCATACCGTGAGCTCAACCAATGTTGGCCAGAAGCCAAAGATGGCTTCCTCGAATAGGCCTTATACATAGATGCAACCGGGTAGCAGTGTTTGAAAAGCAGGTAGACAGTGGGGGCGAGTCCATACATAGGAGTGAGCCTGCTCGCGATAGCGGACTCACATTCAACACTTTTGTTGATAGACCCACCGCCATCGCGAGCAGGCTCGCTCCTACAGGGGTTTTGTGTTTGGGTCAGTGACCAGAGGCAGCCGGCCCAGCCTTCGCCGCAAACGGCGGTTTCGCCAGCCATACAATCAGAATCAGCCCAATGAACCCCCACCCCAGCAACGTGAAGTAATCCACGGTGGAGAGCATGTACGCCTGACTTGTCAGTACATGATCCAGCTGCGCATACGCCGGATTCCCCGCCCCGCCCAGCGTGTTAAGTACATCGCGGGTTGCCGGGTCGAACGTGGTGATGCTTTCGCTCAAATACGCGTGATGCTGATCCGCCCGGCGAATCCAGATCCACGTGGTCAGCGACGCCGCAAAACTACCGCCCAACGTGCGCAGGAACGTCGCCAGGCCTGCGCCGTCGGCGATCTGGTTCGGCGGCAGGTCCGACATCAAAATGCTCAATGTCGGCATAAAAAACAGCGCCACGCCAATGCCCATGAACAGTTGCACCAACGCGATGTGCTGGAAGTCCACGTCATTGTTGAACCCGGCGCGCATGAAGCAGCTCAGGCCAATGGCCAAAAACGCCAGCCCAGCCAGCAGTCTCAGGTCGAACTTGTGCGCGTACTTGCCGACAAACGGCGACATCAGCACCGGCAGAATCCCGATCGGCGCCACCGCCAGGCCGGCCCAGGTCGCGGTATAGCCCATTTGGGTTTGCAGCCATTGCGGCAGGATCAGGTTGATGCCAAAGAATCCGGCGTAACCCAGCACCAGCACCAACGTACCGATGCGGAAGTTGCGGTAGGCGAACAGCCTCAGGTTCACCACCGGGTGCTGGTCGGTCATTTCCCAAATCACGAACACCGCCAGCGCTATCACGGAAATGGCCGCGCCAATCAGGATGAAGTTCGACTCGAACCAGTCCAGGTCATTGCCCTTGTCGAGGATAATCTGCAATGCACCGACACCAATGATCAGCGTGATCAACCCCACGTAATCCATCGGCTGGCGACTGGTTTCCACCGGGCGCGCCTTGAGTTGCTGGCGCACCACCATCACCGCAAAGACCCCGATCGGTACGTTGATGAAGAAAATCCACGGCCAGCTATAACTGTCTGTAATCCAGCCGCCGAGGATGGGCCCCGCAATCGGCGCCACTACCGTGACCATCGCCAGCAATGCCAGGGCCATGCCACGCCTCGCGGGGGGATAGACCGCGATCAGCAACGTCTGGGTCATTGGGTATAACGGGCCGGCCACCAGTCCTTGTAGCACCCGAAAACCGATCAGCTCCGGCATCGACGTCGAGATGCCGCAGAGAAACGAAGCCAGCACAAACAGTACCGTGGCCCAGAGAAACAGCTTCACTTCACCGAAACGGCGGCTGAGCCAACCGGTCAGCGGCAGCGCAATCGCGTTGCTCACGGCAAACGAGGTAATCACCCACGTGCCCTGCTCCGAACTCACGCCCAGGTTGCCGGAAATGGTCGGCAGCGCCACGTTGGCAATGGTCGTGTCGAGCACCTGCATGAAGGTCGCCAGCGACAGGCCGATGGTGCTGAGCAACAGGCTGGGCGGCGTGAAAGAGGCGTTATTGCTCATCGCGAATCCTTTGAAACCGGGTGGGCGCAGCGCCCTTTAGCCAGGCGCCGTCTACCTTGTGGGAGTGAGCCTGCTCCGGGCGGCGTTCCGACGATGGCGGATTAACATTCAACATCTTTGTTGATTGATCCACCGC
>NZ_JBFUIH010000103.1:0-1782 GCF_056401975.1 Pseudomonas sp. P4_C8
TCTCTCCACGGTCATCCAGACCCACCGCGGTGATGCCATCGCGGGCAAGCCCGGCTCCTACAGTGGCGCAATTCTAGGGGTGGGTCTGGTTGGCGATAAGCCGGGATTCTTGTGAATCTTTGTTACCGTTAACGCGATAATCCCTTCGTCGGGGTCACCGCCCCCGTAACTTCGTGTCACAATTTGCCATCGCCCCCGAGAGCACCCCATGGACACTTTGCAAAACATGCGCGCCTTCAGTTACGTGGCCGAGGCCGGCAGCTTCACCGCCGCCGCCGTGCAACTGGACACCACCACCGCCAACGTCTCGCGCGCGGTCTCCAACCTGGAAGCCCACCTGCAAACCCGCCTGCTCAACCGCACCACCCGCCGCATCGCCCTGACTGAAGCCGGCAAGCGCTACCTGTTGCGCTGCGAGCAGATCCTGGCCTACGTCGAAGAAGCCGAAGCCGAGGCCAGCGACGCCCACGCGCGGCCGGCCGGGCAGCTCAAGGTGCACACCATGACCGGCATCGGTCAGCACTTCGTGATCGACGCCATCGCCCGTTATCGCAAGACGCACCCCGACGTAACCTTCGACCTGACAATGGCCAACCGCGTCCCGGACTTGCTCGACGAGGGCTACGACGTGTCGATCGTCCTCGCCAGCGAACTGCCGGACTCGGGCTTCGTCTCCCAGCGTTTGGGCATCACCTACAGCATCGTTTGCGCCTCGCCGGCTTATGTGAAAGCCAACGGTTGCGCGCAGAAACCCAGCGATTTGCTAAACCACATGTGCCTGCGTCTGGTGAGCCCGGTGATTCCCCTGGAAAAATGGGCCTTCGACGGCCCGGAAGGCCAAGAGACCGTGACCATCAACAGCTCACCGTTTCTGGTCAACTCGGCGGACGCAATGAAGACCGCGATCACCAGCGGCATGGGCGTTGGCGTGTTGCCGGTGTATGCGGCGATTGAAGGGTTGCGCAACGGCTCGCTGGTGCGGGTGATGCCCAAGTACCGCTCGCAGGAATTGAATCTGTATGCGATTTATCCTTCGCGGCAATATCTGGACGCAAAGATCAAGACCTGGGTCGAGTACTTGCGCGGGTCGTTGCCAGAGATTCTGGCGGCGCATCAGGCGGAATTGGCGGCTTATGATTTGAGTGGGAATCTGGGCGGGATTCGGCTGGCGAACTGATTTCACGGTCCTACAGACGCGCTGATTTTGGGGAAGGATTCCGACGTGTTCTGTCGGTTGTTGGGTCAGACGGGAAATAGGTAGGCTTTGGGGGTCGCTGCAAAATCAGCGATCAGGTCTGGAAAACCTGGCGAACACTTACCACACCCCATGGCATACTGCGGCGCTTTTTTCTGCACGCAAATCCTTGTTATGGCGGCTGTGCGCGGGAGACCTTCGGGTCTACCGGTTTTTGGTGGGTGTACCGGTTTTTCCAGTCCGCGCATGGCTGCCACCCCTTTCGTCTGGAAAACGAAAGATGGCAGTTCCACTTCATCTGCCAATGAGTAACTTCCGCATGATTAAAGAAACACCGAACCCTCCGGAAACCGACGACGTTTCCCCCTACGAATCCGTCGATTCCAAAAAATTCCACGACGCCGCCGAACGCGCGCTGAATCACTACCTCAATCCCTCAGCGCTCAAATCCCCCGTGGCCCGCAAGCCAAGCACGATGTTCATGCTTGCACCCGATCTCAGAGACGAAGACCTCTTGGCCCACACCTGTGAATCGCTGGCCCAGGCCAGTGTGATGGCCAGCGATTTTGCCGGCTATCTGGAAGGCC
>NZ_JBFUIH010000104.1:0-1613 GCF_056401975.1 Pseudomonas sp. P4_C8
CGCTCTTGATGGCTTGCAAACCCTCGATGTCGGCGGCATTCATGTGGTGGCCGGTGGTGTGACGGCGGGCTTCCCGCAAACAATCGTCACGGCGCTGGGCAACACGCTGACCATCACTGACTACAACTCGACCACCGGTGTCATCAGCTACAGCTACACCCTGGTGGATAACGAAAGCCATCCAGCCGCCAACGGTAACAACAGCCTCACCGAAAACTTCGATGTGGTGGCGACAGACACCGACGGCAGCACCGCGACCAACCAGATCAACGTCAACATCATCGACGACCTGCCTCAAGCCGTGTACGACAGCAACGCCAGCACTGCATCGGAAACCCTGCTGATCCTCAACGGCAACGTCCTGAGCAATGACGTGCAAGGCGCCGACCGCATACCGACCGGCCCCAATGCCGGTCCCATCACCCCCGGCACCTTTGCCGGGACTTACGGCGCGTTGGTGCTGAACGCCAACGGCACCTACACCTACACCCTGAACACCAGTGATGCCGAGTTCAAAGCCCTGCACGGCAATGGCAACGGCACGGAAACCTTCGCCTACACCCTCACCGATGCCGACGGCGATTCCAGCACCGCCAACCTGGTGCTGAACATCCACAACGACGACGATCCAGTGACCCTCAACGGCCTCAACGTCTACGGCGGCGAACTGACCGTCTACGAGAAAAACCTCAGCGACGGCAGCAGCCCCGATACCCCGGCGCTGACCCAAAGTGGCACCTTCGCCATTACCGCCCTCGATGGCGTGCAGACCCTGAGCGTCGGCGGCATCGCGGTAGTTACCAACGGTGTGACAACTGGGTTCCCGCAATCTGTCATGACTCCGTTGGGGAGCACGCTGACGATCACCGGGTTCAACGCCACGACTGGCGTCGTGAGCTACAGCTACACCCTGGCCGACAACGAAGCCCACCCCACTGGCAACGACGCCAACTCACTGCCAGAGCAATTCGCCGTGACCGTGGTCGACGATAACGGCACCACCGCCAACGGCACGCTCGACGTCAACATCATCGACGACCGGCCTCAAGGCGTGTACGACAGCAACGCCAGCACCGCATCGGAAACCCTGCTGACCCTCAACGGCAATGTACTGACCAACGACGTACAAGGCGCCGACCGCATACCGACCGGCCCCAGCGCCGGCCCGATCACCCCCGGCACGTTTGCCGGGACTTACGGCACGTTGGTGCTGAACGCCAACGGCACCTACACCTACACCTACACCCTGAACACCAGTGATGCCGAGTTCAAAGCCCTGCACGGCAATGGCAACGGCACGGAAACCTTCGCCTACACCCTCACCGATGCCGACGGCGATTCCAGCACCGCCAACCTGGTGCTGAACATCCACAACGACGACGATCCAGTGACCCTCAACGGCCTCAACGTCTACGGCGGCGAACTGACCGTCTACGAGAAAAACCTCAGCGACGGCACCAACCCGAACACCCCGGCCCTGACGAAGAACGGCACCTTCACCGTGACCGCGCTTGATGGCTTGCAAACCCTCGATGTCGGCGGCATTCATGTGGTGGCTGGTGGTGTGACGGCGGGCTTCCCGCAAACAATCGTCACGGCGCTGGGCAACACGC
>NZ_JBFUIH010000105.1:0-1576 GCF_056401975.1 Pseudomonas sp. P4_C8
CGCCGTCACACCACCAGCCACCACATGAATGCCGTCACACCACCGGCCACCACATGAATGCCGCCGACATCGAGGGTTTGCAAGCCATCAAGCGCGGTCACGGTGAAGGTGCCGTTCTTCGTCAGGGCCGGGGTGTTCGGGTTGGTGCCGTCGCTGAGGTTTTTCTCGTAGACGGTCAGTTCGCCGCCGTAGACGTTGAGGCCATCGAGGGTGACCGGGTCATCGTTGTTGTGGATTTTCAGCA
Organism: Pseudomonas sp. P4_C8; assembly: GCF_056401975.1. Lineage (NCBI taxonomy): Bacteria > Pseudomonadati > Pseudomonadota > Gammaproteobacteria > Pseudomonadales > Pseudomonadaceae > Pseudomonas > Pseudomonas sp. P4_C8. The sequence continues at coordinate 245 of NZ_JBFUIH010000105.1, forward strand.
CTAGGTTGGCGGTGCTGGAATCGCCGTCGGCATCGGTGAGGGTGTAGGCGAAGGTTTCCGTGCCGTTGCCATTGCCGTGCAGGGCTTTGAACTCGGCATCACTGGTGTTCAGGGTGTAGGTGTACGTGCCGTTGGCGTTCAGCACCAACGTGCCGTAAGTCCCGGCAAAGGTGCCGGGGGTGATGGGACCGGCATTGGGGCCGGTCGGTATGCGGTCGGCGCCTTGCACGTCATTGCTCAGGACGTTGCCGTTGAGGGTCAGCAGAGTTTCCGATGCGGTGCCGGCGTTGCTGTCGTACACGCCTTGAGGCCGGTCGTCGATGATGTTGACGTCGAGCGTGCCGTTGGCGGTGGTGCCGTTATCGTCGACCACGGTCACGGCGAATTGCTCTGGCAGTGAGTTGGCGTCGTTGCCAGTGGGGTGGGCTTCGTTGTCGGCCAGGGTGTAGCTGTAGCTCACGACGCCAGTCGTGGCGTTGAACCCGGTGATGGTCAGCGTGCTGCCCAATGGCGTGACGATCGATTGCGGGAAGCCGGCGGCGGTACCGCCAACCACCACGTTGATGCCACCGACGCTCAGGGTCTGCACGCCATCGAGGGCGGTAATGGCGAAGGTGCCACTTTGGGTCAGCGCCGGGGTATCGGGGCTGCTGCCGTCGCTGAGGTTTTTCTCGTAGACGGTCAACTCGCCGCCGTAAACATCGAGCCCTTTGAGGATCACCGGATCGTTGTTGTTGTGGATATTCAGCACCAGGTTGGCGGTGCTGATGTCGCCGTCGGCATCGGTAATGGTGTAGGCGAAGGTTTCCGTGCCGTTGCCATTGCCGTGCAGGGCTTTGAAATCACTATTGCTGGTGTTCAGGGTGTAGGTGTAGGTGCCGTTGGCGTTCAGCACCAACGTGCCGTAAGTCCCGGCAAAGGTGCCGGGGGTGATCGGGCCGACATTTTCCCCGAGGGTCACGCGGTCGGCGCCTTGTACGTCGTTGGTCAGTACATTGCCGTTGAGGGTCAGCAGGGTTTCCGATGCGGTGCTGGCGTTGCTGTCGTACACGGCTTGAGGCAGGTCGTCGATGATGTTGACGTTGATCTGGTTGGTCGCGGTGCTGCCGTCGGTGTCTGTCGCCACCACATCGAAGTTTTCGGTGAGGCTGTTGTTACCGTTGGCGGCTGGATGGGTTTCGTTATCCACCAGGGTATAGCTGTAACTGACCACGCCCGTGGTGGCGTCGAACCCGGTGATGGTCAGCGTGCTGCCCAATGGTGTGACGATCGATTGCGGGAAGCCCGCCGTCACGCCACCGGCCACCACATGAAGGCCACCGACATCGAGGG
>NZ_JBFUIH010000106.1:0-1540 GCF_056401975.1 Pseudomonas sp. P4_C8
GGGTAAAGGTGTAAGCACCGTTGCTGGCGATGATCAGCGTTCCGACACCGGTCATGGTTGCGGTCTGGCCCGCCGTGAAGCTGCCGTCGACCCCATTCACGCTGAAGCTGGAGACGCTCAGGAGATTATCGACATCGTGGTCGTTGCCCAGCACGTTGCCGGTGGCTGCGTGGTCTTCATCGACAGTGTTGGTGTCCGCGGTCAGGACGCTTGGGTCATTGACCGGGGTGACGTTGATGTCCAGCGTGCTGGTGGAACCGGTATTGGTGGTGTAGGTGACGGTCGGCACGGTGCCGTTCCAGTTCTCCACCGGGGTAAAGGTGTAAGCACCGTTCGCCCCGATCACCAGGGTGCCGACGTTGGCGATGGTTGCGGTCTGGCCCGCCATGAAGCTGCCGTCGACCCCATTCACGCTGAAGCTGGAGACGCTCAGGAGATTATCGACATCGTGGTCGTTGGTCAGCACGTTGCCGGTGGCTGCGTGGTCTTCATCGACAGTGTTGGTGTCCGCGACCAGGACGCTTAGGTCATTGACCGGGGTGACGCTGATATCCAGCGTGCTGGTGGAACCGGTGTTGGTGGTGTAGGTGACGGTCGGCACGGTGCCGTTGCAGTTATCCACCGGGGTAAAGGTGTAAGCACCGTTCGCCCCGATCACCAGGGTGCCGACGTTGGCGATGGTCGCCGGGACGCCTGCGGTGTACTCGGTGCCGCCAACCGTGAAGGTGGCTACGCTCAGGAGATTATCGACATCGCTGTCATTGSYCAGCACGTTRCCGGTTGCAACATGGTCTTCATCGACAGTGTTGGTATCCGCGGTCAGGACGCTYGGGTCATTGACCGGGGTGACGCTGATATCCAGCGTGCTGGTGGARCCGGTGTTGGTGGTGTAGGTGACGGTCGGCACGGTGCCGTTCCAGTTCTCGGCCGGGGTAAAGGTGTAAGCACCGTTGCTGGCGATGATCAGCGTTCCGACACCGGTCATGGTTGCGGTCTGGCCCGCCGTGAAGCTGCCGTCGACCCCATTCACGCTGAAGCTGGAGACGCTCAGGAGATTATCCACATCGTGGTCGTTGCCCAGCACGTTACCGGTGGCTGCGTGGTCTTCATCGACAGTGTTGGTRTCCGCGGTCAGGACGCTCGGGTCATTGACCGGGGTGACGCTGATATCCAGCGTGCTGGTGGAACCGGTGTTGGTGGTGTAGGTGACGGTCGGCACGGTGCCGTTGTAGTTGGAGTCCGGAGTAAAGGTGTAAGCACCGTTCGCCCCGATCACCAGGGTGCCGACGTTGGCGATGATCGCCGGGACGCCTGCGGTGTACTCGGTGCCGCCAACCGTGAAGCTGGCCACGCTCAGGAGATTATCGACATCGTGGTCGTTGGTCAGCACGTTGCCGGTGGCTGCGTGGTCTTCATCGACAGTATTGGTGTCCGCGACCAGGACGCTTAGGTCATTGACCGGGGTGACGCTGATATCCAGCGTGCTGGTGGAACCGGTATTGGTGGTGTAGGTGACGGTCGGCACGGTGCCGTTGTAGTT
>NZ_JBFUIH010000107.1:0-1521 GCF_056401975.1 Pseudomonas sp. P4_C8
GGCGAGGTGCTCTTCGAGGTGGACCCGGCGCCCTATCAGATTGCCGTCGATCGCGCCCGCGCCGACCTTGAGACTGCACGCCGGCAATTAGGGGCCAGCACCGCGGGGATTGCCTCGGCGCAAGCGACATTGCGCGTCGCCCAGGCCAATGAAACCAAGGCACGTCAGGAGAATCAGCGCCTGGAAGGGTTGTACCGTGAAGACCCAGGGACCATCTCTGTGCGCGTGCTCGAAATGTCACGCACCACCCGCGATGCGGCAGTCAGTCAAACCGCCGCCGCCCGCGCCGAAGTAGAGCGTGCAAAAGAAACAGAAGGTGGCGGTGAAGACGTCAACGCAAAGTTGCGCAGTGCCGCCACTGCCCTGTCAAAAGCCGAACTGGACCTGGCCAACACGCAAACCCGAGCCCGTTCCGCAGGGCTGATCACCGACCTGCGCACCGATGTCGGGCAATTCGCCTCGGCTGGCGGCCCGGTCATGACCCTGATCACCATTCAGGACATCTGGATCACTGCCGACATGACCGAGAACAACCTCGGCCTGGTGCGGCCCGACACGCCGGTGTCCATCGTCCTCGATGCACTGCCGGGTGAAGTCTTCGAGGGCCATGTACGCAGTGTCGGTTATGGCATCAGCGTCGGGCAGCCGACCCCGCCCGGCACTTTGCCCGGTATCCAGAACAGCCGGGACTGGCTGCGACCGGCCCAACGGTTCCCGGTAATCATCGAGTTTTCCGAGCAGTCCATGAGCACACTGCGTGGCAGCGGGAACATTCGTGCCGGCGGGCAGGCTGAAGTCATGGCCTTCCCCTCGGAAGGCAATCTGCTCAACCCGCTCGGCCGGGCCTATTTAGGCCTGATGAGCTGGCTGTCTTATGCCTACTAAACGTTCCCCTCGGGAACAGCGTGCCTTACGGCTGGCCAGTGGCACGGCATTGTGCCTGGCCATCAGTTTCGGCCTGGCTTTGCCGATACCGTTTCTCGCGCCCGTGCTGTGCCTGCTGCTCTTGGCCTCGGTCAATCGCCCGTTGCCCTTAAAGGCGGCAATCGTTCTCGCGCTGGTCGCGATGCTGACCACCGGTATCGGCCTGCTCTTGATCCCGATCCTGCGTTACTACCCGTTGAGCGGCGTGCTGCTGGTCACGGTCAGCCTGTTCATGGTCTTCCGGTGGGGGCTTAGTGGCGGCAATAACCTGATCGTGACCTTGCTGGTGATGGGCCTGACCATGATCTCGTCGGCGGGCGTCGCCGAGTTCGACGCGGCGGCAATGGTCATTGGGGCGCTGGTCAAAGGGCTGTTACTGGCGGTGATGGTGATTGCGATCAGTCATTGGCTTTTCCCCGAGCCTGCCAATGCGCCGGCGCCGCCCGCTGCCCCACCGCCGGTGGGCGAAGAAGCCAGTCGGATTGCGTTGCGTGCAACCTTGATTGTCTTGCCGACGTTCCTGCTGGCAATGATCGACCCGGCGAGCTATCTGCCGATTATCCTGAAGGCGGTCGGCCTGGGTCAGCAATGCAACAC
>NZ_JBFUIH010000108.1:0-1389 GCF_056401975.1 Pseudomonas sp. P4_C8
ACTCGATATAAATAGCAACCTACTAAAAAATGATCACTCAGTAGTTCGCGCTCCACTAGGACATAAATAGAAGAAGCCAACGATACAGCACATCATAGAACCTATGGCGCTCGGCACCTTCGCGGAGTTCTCTACAACTTACGGGACTGGAAGGTCATTTTTTTCAAGTTCCACGCTTGAGGAAAATCAGACATATGATGTAGAGATGGAGATTGATGATGATGACTTCATTTGGAACACAAACATCAGCCCGTCCACCGATTGCATACCGTCATTATATTTTTACTCTGGAAAGCTCTGCAAAACGGCCAAACTCATATCTAGCGATGAAGATGGAGACAGCGAATTAAAACTGGGCGACTCCATAATATTTATTTCAATAGACGAAATTGATCTACCACTCCCTTTATTTATCAACCTTACCGCACAAAAAACCACTCTTTACCCTACAAATATTTAAAAAAGTGGACGGATTTATTTTCACGAAAAAAAATAAATCCGCCCCCTTTTCGCTAGTTCATCGAGAATGCCAAAGTAGGCAACGTATGAAAGACTTATTACTTGACGGATCCTACGTATATGCACACGCGCCCTGGCTAAACTGGAGTGAGCTTCTTTATGGACTGGAACACAGCTTCATAAACGAAAAGGGAGTATCTGAATTCGCTTGCGAGGGTTTAACTGAAAAATCTTCACAAGAAGCCATTAGCCTTGCGTCTTTATTACCCCAAGAAAGCTACTTGACACTCGATTTACTCCGCAGACTTGCTACCAACGAACCAACTATTGAAACAGACAAAGCAAAACCATGGATTTTTTTACTGCTTTCATTTTTGTTTGACAATAAAAATAGTTACAGCGACCCATTAAATATAGTGGAGCAGGTATATTCAGACTTCGATTACCCAGAGGAAATTTCACCTCTAACTAGATACATGCCGGCATCAGAAGGCATCGAAGGATCTGAGGATCAGCTATTCAAGAACTGGGAAAAAGCTTTATCAGACTACAATAGTTTTTTTAGTAATCAAAACAGAAAGACTTTGTAGAAAGTGACTCCACCCCGTTTTTCGTGAGTTGTAAAAAAGTGTGAAAAAGGACTGAAAAAGGGGACGGATTTATTTTTACGAAAGAAAACAAATCCGTCCCCTTTTCACGTAAGGATGGAACAGTTGGCTGGTCCGCTGCAAAATCTCCAAACAGGCATACTTTTGCGCCTAAAAGCTGGAATGATGCAAAAATCCTCAAAGCTACTGATGAGGTAGCGTTAGAACCCGGAAGAGTTTTACGTGATGAACCAGGGGCGTTAATCACTGAACAGATAAAAGTCGTTGATGGCGTTGAATGGCAAGTAATTAAAGAAAACGGCGTAGTGACTTCATCCTATCC
>NZ_JBFUIH010000109.1:0-1225 GCF_056401975.1 Pseudomonas sp. P4_C8
GTCGACGGCAGCGTCACGGCGGGCCAGACCGCAACCATGACCGGTGTCGGAACGCTGATCATCGCCAGCAACGGTGCTTACACCTTTACCCCGGCCGAGAACTGGAACGGCACCGTGCCGACCGTCACCTACACCACCAACACCGGTTCCACCAGCACGCTGGATATCAGCRTCACYCCGGTCAATGACCCRAGCGTCMTGACCGCGGACACCAAYACTGTCGATGAAGACCATGTTGCAACCGGTAACGTGCTGGGCAACGATAGCGATGTCGACAACGATCTGAGTGTCGCGACATTCACGGTTGGCGGCACCGAGTACACCGCAGGCGTCCCGGCGAYCATCGCCAACGTCGGCACCCTGGTGATCGGGGCGAAYGGTGCTTACACCTTTACCCCGGACTCCAACTACAACGGCACCGTGCCGACCGTCACCTACACCACCAACACCGGTTCCACCAGCACGCTGGATATCAGCGTCACCCCGGTCAATGACCCAAGCGTCCTGACCGCGGACACCAATACGGTCGATGAAGACCACGCGGCCACCGGCAACGTGCTGGGCAACGACCACGATGTCGATAATCTCCTGAGCGTCTCCAGCTTCAGCGTGAATGGGGTCGACGGCAGCTTCACGGCGGGCCAGACCGCAACCATGACCGGTGTCGGAACGCTGATCATCGCCAGCAACGGTGCTTACACCTTTACTCCGGACTCCAACTACAACGGCACCGTGCCAACCGTCACCTACACCACCAACACCGGTTCCACCAGCACGCTGAATATCAGCGTCACCCCGGTCAATGACCCGAGCGTCCTGACCGCGGACACCAACACTGTCGATGAAGACCACGCGGCCACCGGCAACGTGCTGACCAACGACCACGATGTCGACAACGATCTGAGTGTCGCGACCTTCACGGTTGGCGGCACCGAGTACACCGCAGGCGTCCCGGCGATCATCGCCAACGTCGGCACCCTGGTGATCGGGGCGAACGGTGCTTACACCTTTACTCCGGACTCCAACTACAACGGCGCCGTACCGCAAGTCACCTACACCACCAACACCGGCTCCACCAGCACGCTGGATATCAGCGTCACCCCGGTCAATGACCCAAGCGTCCTGACCGCGGACACCAATACTGTCGATGAAGACCACGCGGCCACTGGCAACGTGCTGGGCAACGATAGCGATGTCGACAACGATCTGAGTGTCGCGACATTCA
>NZ_JBFUIH010000110.1:0-1220 GCF_056401975.1 Pseudomonas sp. P4_C8
CAACCGACCGCCGTGAGAATGGCAAAAAACTGACTGGTCTTATCAATCATAGGGATAAACGTCCAAAGTATCGGTTTCATCGACGCAGAGCGACGGGCCAAAGGTGCCGGTCACGTCGATGTCTTGCGGGGCCGGCGGGTACACGTCGATCTCTTCGCCCTCTTCAACGCACACGGCGATGCCCAGCACACCCTCGGTCTGCAGACTGAGCGCCAGGTTGGTCATGTGCCGGCTGACCGGACGGGCGTCGTCGATCAACCACGCCAGTTCCTCGTACAGTTCTTCGGTGATTCCGGCGTCATTCAGCCCGACCTCCAGGGCGAACGTACCGGGCTCGCCTTCCGGCACGGTGTCGAACCATTCCACGACGTCGATCAAATAGCCCAAAGGCTCGACCACCCGACGCAGCGCACCGATGGTGCCCTTGCGCGCATGCACGTCGTACGCCGAACGGATCGCCGTGCGCTTGGCCTCCTGCGTCCAGTTGTTGTTCCAGCGGTCCACCGACCAGGCCGAAGCCAGATACGGCAACAGGTGTTCAGGGCAGGTGTCGGCGTTGTACAAACTGCGCAGCGGGATCAGCGTGTTTTCGTAATTGGCCGCTTCCACGGCCAGCTCCAGCGGCGTGCTGTTGAGCGGTAACTGAGTGCTCATGTCAGGCCCCCAGCGTCACGCTGTAGCCGGTGCAATACGCCGCCTCGGCCTTGGTCGGCTTGATATCGGTCCAGCCCAGCAGCTCGACCCGGGCGATGCCGGGAATGTGCAATTGCGCATCGATCCCCGAGCGCGCCACTTCCAGCCCCAAGCGGCGGCGTGGGTTGATCCACTCGCTCAGGCGTTTCTGGCTTTCGGCCAGATAGGCTTCGTTTTCCGGACCGGGTGCCTGCGGGTACAACACCGCCTCGATGCGGTAGTCGATCACCACCGCGCTCTGCACCGTGAGCCGGTCCGCTACCGGCCGCACGTCCTCGTCATTCAGGTGCAGGCGGACCTGCTCCAGCAGTTCCGGCGAGGCGGCGCCGCTGCCTTCCAGGCTGAGCACGGTGACCACCACCACGGCCGGTGACGGACTTTCCGCCGTGGCATCGGCGACCAGGCCCGAGGCGTTGCGCGCATGCAGGATGTAGCTGTTACGCGGTCCCGCCGTGGTCAACCCCTCATACGACAGCTGCACCCGCTCGCGCAGGGCATCGTCCTCTTCAAGCACCTGAGGCGTCGGT
>NZ_JBFUIH010000111.1:0-1124 GCF_056401975.1 Pseudomonas sp. P4_C8
GGCAACGTGCTGGGCAATGACAGCGATGTGGATAATCTCCTGAGCGTGGCCACGTTCACGGTTGGCGGCACCGAGTACACCGCAGGCGCCACCCCGGCGATCATCGCCAACGTCGGCACCCTGGTGATCGGGGCGAACGGTGCTTACACCTTTACTCCGGACTCCAACTACAACGGCACCGTGCCGACCGTCACTTACACCACCAACACCGGCTCCACCAGCACGCTGGATATCAGCATCACCCCGGTCAATGACCCAAGCGTCCTGACCGCGGACACCAACACGGTCGATGAAGACCACGCGGCCACCGGCAACGTGCTGGGCAACGACCACGATGTCGATAATCTCCTGAGCGTGGCCAGCTTCACGGTTGGCGGCACCGAGTACACCGCAGGCGTCCCGGCGACCATCGCCAACGTCGGCACCCTGGTGATCGGGGCGAACGGTGCTTACACCTTTACTCCGGACTCCAACTACAACGGCACCGTACCGACCGTCACCTACACCACCAATACCGGTTCCACCAGCACGCTGGATATCAGCGTCACTCCGGTCAATGACCCGAGCGTCCTGACCGCGGATACCCAGACTGTCGATGAAGACCATGTTGCCACCGGCAACGTGCTGGGCAATGACAGCGATGTGGATAATCTCCTGAGCGTCTCCAGCTTCAGCGTGAATGGGGTCGACGGCAGCTTCACGGCGGGCCAGACCGCAACCATGACCGGTGTCGGAACGCTGATCATCGCCAGCAACGGTGCTTACACCTTTACTCCGGTGGATAACTGGAACGGCACCGTGCCGACCGTCACCTACACCACCAATACCGGCTCCACCAGCACGCTGGATATCAGCGTCACCCCGGTCAATGACCCAAGCGTCCTGACCGCGGACACCAAYACTGTCGATGAAGACCACGCAGCCACCGGCAACGTGCTGASCAAYGACCACGATGTSGATAATCTCCTGAGCGTSTCCAGCTTCAGCGTGAATGGGGTCGACGGCAGCTTCACGGCGGGCCAGACCGCAACCATGACCGGTGTCGGAACGCTGATCATCGCCAGCAACGGTGCTTACACCTTTACTCCGGTGGATAACTGGAACGGCACCGTGCCGACCGTCAC
>NZ_JBFUIH010000112.1:0-1067 GCF_056401975.1 Pseudomonas sp. P4_C8
TGATCTGGCCTAATGAAATTGGACACATCAATAGGGCGCTATGATGGCGCCCAAATCTAAGGTGTGCATGATGATGCGAAAGTCCTATTCCAGCGAGTTCAAGCTCAATGCTGCAAGCATGGTGCTTGATGAAGACCAGCCCATTCTTGAGGTCTGCGCCAACTTCGATATCGGCCCTACTGCGTTGCGCCGCTGGGTCGAGCAGGTCAGGAAAGAACGTGCAGGCTCGACGCTAGCGGGAACAAAAGCCATTACCGCCGACCAAAAACAAATCCAGGAACTCAAAGCTCTGCTCAGGCAGAAAGACCGGGATATCGAAATCCTAAAAAAGGCCAGTGTTCTCCTGCTTTTGGACTCCAAAGATCATTCCCTCTGATCAGCGAGCTAGGAGAACAGTACGGCATTTCAGATTGTTGTCGCGTGTTTGAAGTCAACCGCAGCAGCTATTACGCCTGGCGTCAGCGCCAAGGAAAAACGAACCCCGAGCGCGAAGCGCTCAGGGTTGCTCTGATCAAGTACCACAAAGCATCAAAAGGCTCGGCGGGCGCCCGCACTCTCTCCAAGGATATGCAGGGCGCAAAGCATAAGGTGGGGCGCTACATGGCTGCTCGTTTGATGAAGGAGGCTGGGATTTCCAGTTGCCAACGCCGCCGCCATAAGTACAAGTCGTCGGGTGTTGAATCGCTCGTGGCTGAGAATGTGCTGGACCGAGAGTTTTACGTAGCTGATATCAATAAAGTCTGGTGCGCAGATATCACCTTTATCCAGCTGGGCAAGCGTTGGCTCTATTTCTCTGTGGTTTTGGATTTGTTTGCACGACGAGTGGTGGGATGGTCGTATTCGTTGGTCGCCGACGCGACCCTAGCAAGCGAGTCACTGCGTATGGCTGTCGAATTGAGAGGACGACCTAAAGGTGTGCTGTTTCATTCTGACCAAGGGTGCCAATACACCAGCCATAAATTCAGGGACGAACTGATGGCCCACGAGCTAAAGCAGAGCATGAGTCGAAAAGGCCAATGTTGGGATAACGCCCCGATGGAGCGTTTTTTTGGCAGCTTGAAGTCCGA
>NZ_JBFUIH010000113.1:0-932 GCF_056401975.1 Pseudomonas sp. P4_C8
TTGCCAGCGCACGAAGATGCGTTTCGGCAGGTCTGCGCCCAGCACTGGCATGCCGGCACCGCCAATACCCACCCAACCCCGCGCATTTTCGGTTCCATCTTCATGATCACTTCTTGCGGCTGCACCCGATGCGACAGAGTGAAATATCCGACCATTGATGTCTTCGACTGCCGAGGTCTCGACCCACACCGTCATGTGGGCAGGTTCGGTAAAACCGATGTACCACCACCGTGTTTTGGGGTCGTTTTTGGCCGATAGTGGATCGACAGGATGGCATGCACTTATCGTTGCGAGTGCGAACAAAGCGGTCAGAATTTTCATGGTTACAGTGTTCATTCCGGTACATGAGGGGGGTGTATCCGTACGGCATCCCTCACCAACTGCCATAGGGGATGCCGAAACGTTCGATGTAGCGTTGGGAGGAGTCTTTGATCTTCCAGGCGTAGCGCCCTTCATTTTTGCCAAGATAAGGGCCAAGAGGCTCGATACCGACTTGCCCTCGGTCGACTTTGTGGGCGCGGAAACAGTCGTCCCAGACCCAGACCTGAATGATGCCGCCCGGCGCCAGTCCCAGATTCAGGGCTGCACTCAGGTTAGCGGTGAACTGAGGGGTTTCGTGGCAGCGCTGGGCCGTCGAGTTGCGCATCATTTCGCGGGTGGTTTCGGAGATATCAATCCAGCCTGCGTAGGTCTTGCGCTCGACTATCGATTGCCAGCGCACGAAGATGCGTTTCGGCAGGTCTGCGCCCAGCACTGGCATGCCGGCACCGCCAATACCCACCCAACCCCGCGCATTTTCGGTTCCATCTTCATGATCACTTCTTGCGGCTGCACCCGATGCGACAGAGTGAAATATCCGACCATTGATGTCTTCGACTGCCGAGGTCTCGACCCACACCGTCATGTGGGCAGGTTCGGTAAAACCGATGTAC
>NZ_JBFUIH010000114.1:0-901 GCF_056401975.1 Pseudomonas sp. P4_C8
CCCGGTCAATGACCCAAGCGTCCTGACCGCGGACACCAATACTGTCGATGAAGACCACGCRGCCACYGGCAACGTGCTGACCAATGACMRCGATGTSGATAATCTCCTGAGCGTSKCCAGCTTCAGCGTGAATGGGGTCAACGGCAGCGTCACGGCGGGCCAGACCGCAACCATKACCGGTGTCGGAACGCTGATCATCGCCAGCAACGGTGCTTACACCTTTACCCCGGTGGAGAACTGGAACGGCACCGTGCCGACCGTCACCTACACCACCAACACCGGCTCCACCAGCACGCTGAATATCAGCGTCACCCCGGTCAATGACCCGAGCGTCCTGACCGCGGACACCAACACTGTCGATGAAGACCACGCGGCCATCGGCAACGTGCTGACCAACGACCACGATGTCGATAATCTCCTGAGCGTGGCCACCTTCACGGTTGGCGGCACCGAGTACACCGCAGGCGCCACCCCGGCGATCATCGCCAACGTCGGCACCCTGGTGATCGGGGCGAACGGTGCTTACACCTTTACCCCGGTGGATAACTGGAACGGCACCGTGCCGACCGTCACCTACACCACCAACACCGGTTCCACCAGCACGCTGGATATCAGCGTCACCCCGGTCAATGACCCAAGCGTCCTGACCGCGGATACCAACACTGTCGATGAAGACCATGTTGCAACCGGCAACGTGCTGGGCAATGACAGCGATGTGGATAATCTCCTGAGCGTGGCCACCTTCACGGTTGGCGGCACCGAGTACGCCGCAGGCGCCACCCCGGCGATCATCGCCAACGTCGGCACCCTGGTGATCGGGGCGAACGGTGCTTACACCTTTACTCCGGACTCCAACTACAACGGCACCGTGCCGACCGTCACCTACACCACCAACACCGGT
>NZ_JBFUIH010000115.1:0-859 GCF_056401975.1 Pseudomonas sp. P4_C8
CGCGGACACCAACACTGTCGATGAAGACCACGCAGCCACCGGCAACGTGCTGGGCAACGACCACGATGTCGATAATCTCCTGAGCGTCTCCAGCTTCAGCGTGAATGGGGTCGACGGCAGCTTCACGGCGGGCCAGACCGCAACCATGACCGGTGTCGGAACGCTGATCATCGCCAGCAACGGTGCTTACACCTTTACCCCGGACTCCAACTACAACGGCACCATGCCGACCGTCACCTACACCACCAACACCGGCTCCACCAGCACGCTGGATATCAGCGTCACTCCGGTCAATGACCCGAGCGTCCTGACCGCGGATACCAACACTGTCGATGAAGACCACGCGGCCACCGGCAACGTGCTGACCAACGACCACGATGTCGATAATCTCCTGAGCGTGGCCAGCTTCACGGTTGGCGGCACCGAGTACACCGCAGGCGTCCCGGCGATCATCGCCAACGTCGGCACCCTGGTGATCGGGGCGAAYGGTGCTTACACCTTTACCCCGGTGGATAACTGGAACGGCACCGTGCCGACCGTCACCTACACCACCAGCACCGGTTCCACCAGCACGCTGAATATCAGCGTCACTCCGGTCAATGACCCGAGCGTCCTGACCGCGGATACCCAGACGGTCGATGAAGACCATGTTGCAACCGGCAACGTGCTGGGCAATGACAGCGATGTGGATAATCTCCTGAGCGTGGCCACGTTCACGGTTGGCGGCACCGAGTACACCGCAGGCGCCACCCCGGCGATCATCGCCAACGTCGGCACCCTGGTGATCGGGGCGAACGGTGCTTACACCTTTACTCCGGACTCCAACTACAACGGCACCGTGCCGACCGTCACTTACACC
>NZ_JBFUIH010000116.1:0-827 GCF_056401975.1 Pseudomonas sp. P4_C8
TGTCAGAAGGGTATCCAGGGAGGAGGTCAATAGCGCTGCTGCACCTTGTTTCGAGCACTGCGTATATTTTTTATATTCTATCTTATGCGGGTAGGGATGGGGTTGTTTTTTGGATTATGTCACTTGTGTTCTTGTTTTTATTATTTAGGGGGTTTATGAGTCGGGAGAATAAAAAAATTATTTTGATTGGTGCTTTACTTATGATTATTCCAGCACTTATCGTTTTTATGCAGATCTCAGTGTCAAGGTTCGGTGGGGATGGGTCTGCAGCATTGTTGTTTGCTTTGTTTGACTATGCTGGGCAGCAGGTCTTTAATTTTAATGCGCATTACATGATAGACCCTCCAGCAATGCATGGGGCAATCTCATTCGAACCTGTGGTTGAATTAAAGTCGTGGATTTTTGGCGATGTATTTACGCCACTTGATCATAAGGTTTGGTTTGAATATTTTCTCGATCGAGGTGTTATTCCTTGGGTATTTCCAACGTTTATTGGTTCTTTTTTACATGATTTCGGAAAACTTGGAATGTTGTTAGCGGCTTTTTTTATGTTTCTACTAGCGAGAGTCACTTTGCTTTGCATTAAAAGAACCAAGACTTTTCCATTTTCTAATTTCCTGTTGTTTATTCTGGTTTTTCAGATTGTGTCTTGGGGGGTTTTTTATTATAGGCAGTACTCGGCGTTTTACTATCTAGTAGCTATGTTCTTGCTGTTTGTGGTGTTCAAGTTTTCTGGTAGGGCCAAAAGTGTTTATATTTATAAAGTGGAGGGTTAGGTTTTGGAGTATTGCAAGCCAGTTGTAAGTGTTGTATGTGTTACATATAAT
>NZ_JBFUIH010000117.1:0-803 GCF_056401975.1 Pseudomonas sp. P4_C8
ATATCCACCAGGGTATAGCTGTAACTGACCACGCCCGTGGTGGCGTCGAACCCGGTGATGGTCAGCGTGCTGCCCAATGGTGTGACGATCGATTGCGGGAAGCCCGCCGTCACGCCACCGGCCACCACATGAAGGCCACCGACATCGAGGGTTTGCAGGCCGTCGAGCGCGGTCACGGTGAAAGTGCCGTTCTGGGTCAGCGCCGGGGTGTTCGGGTTGGTGCCGTCGCTGAGGTTTTTCTCATAGACGGTCAGTTCGCCGCCGTAGACGTTGAGGCCGTTGAGGGTCACTGGATCGTCGTCGTTGTGGATGTTCAGCACCAGGTTGGCGGTGCTGGAATCGCCGTCGGCATCGGTGAGGGTGTAGGCGAAGGTTTCCGTGCCGTTGCCATTGCCGTGCAGCGCTTTGAAATCGGCATTGCTGGTGTTCAGGGTGTAGGTGTACGTGCCGTTGGCGTTCAGCACCAACGTGCCGTAAGTCCCGGCAAACGTACCGGGGGTGATCGGGCCGGCGCTGGGGCCGGTCGGTATGCGGTCGGCGCCTTGCACGTCATTGCTCAGGACGTTGCCGTTGAGGGTCAGCAGGGTTTCCGATGCGGTGCTGGCGTTGCTGTCGTACACGCCTTGAGGCCGGTCGTCGATGATGTTGACGTTGATCTGGTTGGTCGCGGTGCTGCCGTCGGTGTCTGTCACCACCACATCGAAGTTTTCGGGGAGGCTGTTGGCACCGTCGGCGGTTGGATGGGTTTCGTTATCCACCAGGGTGTAGCTGTAGCTGATGACACCGGTGGTCGAGTTGTAGTC
>NZ_JBFUIH010000118.1:0-696 GCF_056401975.1 Pseudomonas sp. P4_C8
AGCTTATAGTGTACAAATGCAACCCAACCTAATAGAAAAAAACAATTTGTTGCCAGCCAAACATAACCTGCTCCAACCCCGCCGAAATGCGTAGCCGCCAAGACTATGCTTGGAATAAGGATTACAGTCATACCTGCATTACCAATGAGGTGGTAGCGTAAATTACCTTTGGCATATTGCAGGTAGTAGGAAAAGGCTGCTATTGCGAGTAACCCATTACCGACAGCATAAAGGCGAAGGACGGGAGCGGCACTTTCGGCCAGCTGCCGATCACCGGTCCAAGCAAAGAGCAGTGGTTCAGCGCAGCTGGCTAGAGTGATAGCTGCGGAGCCGGCGATTATGCTTACCAACTGGGTTGAATTTCGATAGACACGGATCAATTCGTCATTTTTACCTTCTGCGTGCAGTCTGGCCATGCGTGGCATTATGGCGCTGCTAATAGGACCGCTAATGACCATGATGCCGCTGGCGACTAGTACCGCCAAGGTGAAAAAACCATACTCTTCCAGAGGTAAAATGCCAGAGAGCACCAGTTTATCGCTTTGCGTGACCAGCACCCACACCGATGAGGTGAAGGCTATGGTCAGAGCAAACTTCAATATCGGCCGGATCGGTTTGAATGACCAACCGATGGACTGGCCAAGCGTTTCACTGGCAGGCAAAAGGTGTTGGCATTTTGAACCAAGCCCGATGATT
>NZ_JBFUIH010000119.1:0-671 GCF_056401975.1 Pseudomonas sp. P4_C8
CTCCTATGTATGGACTCGCCCCCACTGTCTACCTGCTTTTCAAACACTGCTACCCGGTTGCATCTATGTATAAGGCCTATTCGAGGAAGCCATCTTTGGCTTCTGGCCAACATTGGTTGAGCTCACGGTATGCCGATTACATTCAGGCCTCGAAGGCCGGTAGGAGCGCAGGCATCAATCCGCGACGGTCTGACCTGGGGTCAATGTTTTCTAGCAGGGGYTGGAGCGCACTTGCGCCCCGGTGGCAGAACGCTGTCGATCAACAACTTGTCGCCGCCGGCCGGCCATCGGCCGGTTGGCGGCGATAAGTCTGGTCATTCTGTAGCAGTACCCAGATGATTCGCAGGTTGCGATTCGCCAGCCGTACCGCTGCTTCCTTGCGTCCCAGCCGACTCTGCCAGCGTTGCAAGCGACGATCGTCGGGCTGTTCCGAATCTGGGCGCAGCTGCCTCAATACCGCGTGAGCCCCCTGCACCATCAGGCTGCGCACGTAGCCATCGCCTCGTTTGCACATCCGGCCCAGGCGAACCTTCGACCCACTGCTGTTCTGATCAGGCACCAGGCCAAAGTAGGCAGCGAAGCGACGTGCATCGGCGAAGCGCTCCGGCTCGGTCTGTTTGGCCAGTATCGCCGTGGCGATGATCGGTCCGACACCGCGTACGGTCATCAGC
>NZ_JBFUIH010000120.1:0-660 GCF_056401975.1 Pseudomonas sp. P4_C8
CGTGCCCGGCAAGGTTATGTACGTCGGCGCACCGCCACCAGTAATCAGATGCGTGGGCTACTGATGGAACATGGCGTTGCCTTGGCACAAGGTGATGTTGCTATCAGTCAAACCCTGCCTCGGGTGCTGGAAGATGCCACCCAACCGCTGCCGGACATGTTGCGAGAGCTGATCGACGAGTTGCTGGGCGAATGGCGTCAGTTAGGCGAGCGGATCAACGTGTTGACCGGTCGCCTGGAGGCCGCTGCGAAGGAGGATGAAACAGCCAGACGGCTGATGACCGTACGCGGYGTCGGACCGRTCATCGCCACGGCGATACTGGCCAAACAGACCGAGCCGGAGCGCTTCGCCGATGCACGTCGCTTCGCTGCCTACTTTGGCCTGGTGCCTGATCAGAACAGCAGTGGGTCGAAGGTTCGCCTGGGCCGGATGTGCAAACGAGGCGATGGCTACGTGCGCAGCCTGATGGTGCAGGGGGCTCACGCGGTATTGAGGCAGCTGCGCCCAGATTCGGAACAGCCCGACGATCGTCGCTTGCAACGCTGGCAGAGTCGGCTGGGACGCAAGGAAGCAGCGGTACGGCTGGCGAATCGCAACCTGCGAATCATCTGGGTACTGCTACAGAATGACCAGACTTATCGCCGCCAACCGGCCGATGGC
>NZ_JBFUIH010000121.1:0-655 GCF_056401975.1 Pseudomonas sp. P4_C8
GATCGGGGCGAACGGTGCTTACACCTTTACTCCGGACTCCAACTACAACGGCACCGTRCCGACCGTCACCTACACCACCAAYACCGGTTCCACCAGCACGCTGGATATCAGCGTCACTCCGGTCAATGACCCGAGCGTCCTGACCGCGGATACCAACACTGTCGATGAAGACCACGCGGCCACCGGCAACGTGCTGGGCAACGATAGCGATGTCGACAACGATCTGAGTGTCGCGACATTCACGGTTGGCGGCACCGAGTACACCGCAGGCGTCCCGGCGACCATCGCCAACGTCGGCACCCTGGTGATCGGGGCGAACGGTGCTTACACCTTTACCCCGGTGGAGAACTGGAACGGCACCGTGCCGACCGTCACCTACACCACCAACACCGGCTCCACCAGCACGCTGGATATCAGCGTCACCCCGGTCAATGACCCAAGCGTCCTGGTCGCGGACACCAACACTGTCGATGAAGACCACGCAGCCACCGGCAACGTGCTGGGCAACGACCACGATGTCGATAATCTCCTGAGCGTCTCCAGCTTCAGCGTGAATGGGGTCGACGGCAGCTTCACGGCGGGCCAGACCGCAACCATGACCGGTGTCGGAACGCTGATCATCGCCAGCAACGGTGCTTACACCTTTACCCCGGAC
>NZ_JBFUIH010000122.1:0-649 GCF_056401975.1 Pseudomonas sp. P4_C8
TCACGCTGAAGCTGGAGACGCTCAGGAGATTATCGACATCGTGGTCGTTGCCCAGCACGTTGCCGGTGGCTGCGTGGTCTTCATCGACAGTGTTGGTGTCCGCGACCAGGACGCTTGGGTCATTGACCGGGGTGACGCTGATATCCAGCGTGCTGGTGGAGCCGGTGTTGGTGGTGTAGGTGACGGTCGGTACGGTGCCGTTGTAGTTCTCGGCCGGGGTAAAGGTGTAAGCACCGTTCGCCCCGATCACCAGGGTGCCGACGTTGGCGATGATCGCCGGGGTGGCGCCTGCGGTGTACTCGGTGCCGCCAACCGTGAAGGTGGCCACGCTCAGGAGATTATCCACATCGCTGTCATTGCCCAGCACGTTGCCGGTTGCAACATGGTCTTCATCGACAGTGTTGGTATCCGCGGTCAGGACGCTCGGGTCATTGACCGGGGTGACGCTGATATCCAGCGTGCTGGTGGAACCGGTGTTGGTGGTGTAGGTGACGGTCGGCACGGTGCCGTTCCAGTTATCCACCGGGGTAAAGGTGTAAGCACCGTTGCTGGCGATGATCAGCGTTCCGACACCGGTCATGGTTGCGGTCTGGCCCGCCGTGAAGCTGCCGTCGACCCCATTCACGCTGAAGCTGGAGACGCTCAGGAG
>NZ_JBFUIH010000123.1:0-646 GCF_056401975.1 Pseudomonas sp. P4_C8
TGAATGTCGCGACACTCAGATCGTTGTCGACATCGCTATCGTTGCCCAGCACGTTGCCGGTTGCAACATGGTCTTCATCGACAGTATTGGTGTCCGCGRYCAKGACGCTTRGGTCATTGACCGGGGTGACGCTGATATCCAGCGTGCTGGTGGAACCGGTATTGGTGGTGTAGGTGACGGTCGGCACGGTGCCGTTGTAGTTGGAGTCCGGRGTAAAGGTGTAAGCACCGTTCGCCCCGATCACCAGGGTGCCGACGTTGGCGATGATCGCCGGGGTGGCGCCTGCGGTGTACTCGGTGCCGCCAACCGTGAAGGTGGCCACGCTCAGGAGATTATCGACATCGTGGTCGTTGGTCAGCACGTTGCCGGTGGCCGCGTGGTCTTCATCGACAGTATTGGTGTCCGCGACCAGGACGCTGGGGTCATTGACCGGGGTGACGCTGATATCCAGCGTGCTGGTGGAACCGGTATTGGTGGTGTAGGTGACGGTCGGCACGGTGCCGTTGTAGTTCTCCACCGGAGTAAAGGTGTAAGCACCGTTCGCCCCGATCACCAGGGTGCCGACGTTGGCGATGATCGCCGGGACGCCTGCGGTGTACTCGGTGCCGCCAACCGTGAAGCTGGCCACGCTCAGGAGATTATCGAC
>NZ_JBFUIH010000124.1:0-634 GCF_056401975.1 Pseudomonas sp. P4_C8
GTGAACGTGGCCACGCTCAGGAGATTATCGACATCGCTGTCATTGCCGAGCACGTTGCCGGTGGCCGCGTGGTCTTCATCGACCGTCTGGGTATCCGCGGTCAGGACGCTCGGGTCATTGACCGGAGTGACGCTGATATTCAGCGTGCTGGTGGAACCGGTGCTGGTGGTGTAGGTGACGGTCGGCACGGTGCCGTTCCAGTTATCCACCGGGGTAAAGGTGTAAGCACCATTCGCCCCGATCACCAGGGTGCCGACGTTGGCGATGGTCGCCGGGGTGGCGCCTGCGGTGTACTCGGTGCCGCGAACCGTGAACGTGGCCACGCTCAGGAGATTATCGACATCGCTGTCATTGCCGAGCACGTTGCCGGTGGCCGCGTGGTCTTCATCGACAGTGTTGGTATCCGCGGTCAGGACGCTCGGGTCATTGACCGGAGTGACGCTGATATCCAGCGTGCTGGTGGAGCCGGTGTTGGTGGTGTAGGTGACGGTCGGCACGGTGCCGTTCCAGTTATCCACCGGAGTAAAGGTGTAAGCACCGTTGCTGGCGATGATCAGCGTTCCGACACCGGTCATGGTTGCGGTCTGGCCCGCCGTGAAGCTGCCGTCGACCCCATTCACGCTGAAGCTGGAGA
>NZ_JBFUIH010000125.1:0-621 GCF_056401975.1 Pseudomonas sp. P4_C8
GCTGATGACCGTACGCGGTGTCGGACCGATCATCGCCACGGCGATACTGGCCAAACAGACCGAGCCGGAGCGCTTCGCCGATGCACGTCGCTTCGCTGCCTACTTTGGCCTGGTGCCTGATCAGAACAGCAGTGGGTCGAAGGTTCGCCTGGGCCGGATGTGCAAACGAGGCGATGGCTACGTGCGCAGCCTGATGGTGCAGGGGGCTCACGCGGTATTGAGGCAACTGCGTCCAGATTCGGAACAGCCTGACGATCGTCGCTTGCAACGCTGGCTGAGTCGGCTGGGACGCAAGGAAGCGGCGGTACGGCTGGCGAGTCGCAACCTGCGAATCATCTGGGTACTGCTACAGAATGACCAGACTTATCGCCGCCAACCGGCCGATGGCCGGCCGGCGGCGACAAGTAGTTGATCGACAGCGTTCTGCCACCGGGGCGCAAGTGCGCTCCAACCCCTGCTAGAAAACATTGACCCCAGGTCAGACCGTCGCGGATTGATGCCTGCGCTCCTACCGGCCTTCGAGGCCTGAATGTAATCGGCATACCGTGAGCTCAACCAATGTTGGCCAGAAGCCAAAGATGGCTTCCTCGAATAGGCCTTATACATAGATGCAACCGGGTA
>NZ_JBFUIH010000126.1:0-616 GCF_056401975.1 Pseudomonas sp. P4_C8
GCGCTGATGAAATCAATGAAATCAATGGAGCTTGAGCAATTCAATAGCCACGAAAGCGATGCCCGAATGCTGCGAACGCACAAAGGGCCGCAGGTCGGGTACAACGTACAGACAGCCGTGGATGCTGAGCACTGCATGATTGTGCACCATGAAGTGACTCAGGACAGCGATGATCGCAAGCAACTTGAACCGATGGCCAAGGCCGCCAAGGAACAACTTTCGCAAGATGAACTCACGGTCACCGCAGATGCGGGCTACTCGAATGGAAAGCAGTTCCAAGCGTGCGAGGATGAAAACATAACGGCTTATGTGCCTGTGGCGCGGTCACTCAACTCCTGCGGCAAGGAGCAGGCGTTTTTCGATCGAACAGCATTTGCCTACGATGCGTCGCAAGATCGATATCAATGCCCTGCCGGAAAATGGCTGATCTTTAAACAGATCAGCAATAAAGGCCGAATCTACCAGGCAGCGGTCAGCGACTGCGCAAGCTGCCCGTTAAAAGCGCAATGCACCGACGCCCAGCGCCGATACCTCTCACGCCATCTGCACGAAAAGGCTTTCGAGCGAATGGAACGGCGAATGCAGGCACACCCCGAAATGATGGTCAGCCGAAGAT
>NZ_JBFUIH010000127.1:0-609 GCF_056401975.1 Pseudomonas sp. P4_C8
GCCTTCGCTGGCAAGCCAGCTCCTACAAAAATCCGTACTCAAGCCAGCTCCTACAAAAATCCGTACTCACCTTGATGTTGTGGACCACACATACCCCGTAGGAGCCGGCTTGCCGGCGAAGGCGTCTTTATTGGCGCCGCACGTCGCACGGCCGCCTTCGCTGGCAAGCCAGCGCCGACAAAAATCCGTACTCACTTTGATTTTGTGGACCACACAAAMCCCGTAGGAGCCGGCTTGCCGGCGAAGGCGTCTTCATTACCGCCGCACGTCGCACGACCGCCTTCGCTGGCAAGCCAGCTCCTACAAAAATTCGTATTCACCTTGATGTTGTGGACCACACAWACCCCGTAGGAGCCGGCTTGCCGGCGAAGGCGTCKTCATTACCGCSGCACGTCGCACGGYCGCCTTCGCTGGCAAGCCAGCTCCTACAAAAATCCGTACTCACCTTGATGTTGTGGACCACACATACCCCGTAGGAGCCGGCTTGCCGGCGAAGGCGTCTTTATTGGCGCCGCACGTCGCACGGCCGCCTTCGCTGGCAAGCCAGCGCCGACAAAAATCCGTACTCACTTTGATTTTGTGGACCACACAAAACCCGTAGGAGCCGGC
>NZ_JBFUIH010000128.1:0-591 GCF_056401975.1 Pseudomonas sp. P4_C8
CTTCACGGTTGGCGGCACCGAGTACACCGCAGGCGTCCCGGCGATCATCGCCACCGAGTACACCGCAGGCGTCCCGGCGATCATCGCCAACGTCGGCACCCTGGTGATCGGGGCGAATGGTGCTTACACCTTTACCCCGGTGGATAACTGGAACGGCACCGTGCCGACCGTCACCTACACCACCAACACCGGTTCCACCAGCACGCTGAATATCAGCGTCACTCCGGTCAATGACCCGAGCGTCCTGACCGCGGACACCAATACTGTCGATGAAGACCATGTTGCAACCGGTAACGTGCTGACCAACGACCACGATGTGGATAATCTCCTGAGCGTGGCCACCTTCACGGTTGGCGGCACCGAGTACACCGCAGGCGTCCCGGCGATCATCGCCAACGTCGGCACCCTGGTGATCGGGGCGAACGGTGCTTACACCTTTACTCCGGACTCCAACTACAACGGCACCGTGCCGACCGTCACCTACACCACCAACACCGGTTCCACCAGCACGCTGAATATCAGCGTCACTCCGGTCAATGACCCGAGCGTCCTGACAGCGGATACCAACACTGTCGATGAAGACCATGTTGC
>NZ_JBFUIH010000129.1:0-585 GCF_056401975.1 Pseudomonas sp. P4_C8
CTCCTCTCCTGAGCGTCTCCAGCTTCAGCGTGAATGGGGTCGACGGCAGCTTCACGGCGGGCCAGACCGCAACCATGACCGGTGTCGGAACGCTGATCATCGCCAGCAACGGTGCTTACACCTTTACCCCGGTGGATAACTGGAACGGCACCGTGCCGACCGTCACCTACACCACCAACACCGGTTCCACCAGCACGCTGGATATCAGCGTCACCCCGGTCAATGACCCAAGCGTCCTGACTGCGGATACCAACACTGTCGATGAAGACCATGTTGCAACCGGCAATGTGCTGACCAACGACCACGATGTCGATAATCTCCTGAGCGTGGCCACCTTCACGGTTGGCGGCACCGAGTACACCGCAGGCGTCCCGGCGACCATCGCCAACGTCGGCACCCTGGTGATCGGGGCGAACGGTGCTTACACCTTTACCCCGGTGGATAACTGGAACGGCACCGTGCCGACCGTCACCTACACCACCAGCACCGGTTCCACCAGCACGCTGAATATCAGCGTCACTCCGGTCAATGACCCGAGCGTCCTGACCGCGGATACCCAGACGGTCGATGAAGACCATGTTGCAA
>NZ_JBFUIH010000130.1:0-580 GCF_056401975.1 Pseudomonas sp. P4_C8
CTTCATCGACAGTGTTGGTATCCGCGGTCAGGACGCTCGGGTCATTGACCGGAGTGACGCTGATATCCAGCGTGCTGGTGGAACCGGTATTGGTGGTGTAGGTGACGGTCGGTACGGTGCCGTTGTAGTTGGAGTCCGGAGTAAAGGTGTAAGCACCGTTCGCCCCGATCACCAGGGTGCCGACGTTGGCGATGATCGCCGGGGTGGCGCCTGCGGYGTACTCGGTGCCGCCAACCGTGAATGTCGCGACACTCAGATCGTTGTCGACATCGCTATCGTTGCCCAGCACGTTGCCAGTGGCCGCGTGGTCTTCATCGACAGTGTTGGTGTCCGCGGTCAGGACGCTCGGGTCATTGACCGGGGTGACGCTGATATTCAGCGTGCTGGTGGAACCGGTGTTGGTGGTGTAGGTGACGGTCGGCACGGTGCCGTTGTAGTTGGAGTCCGGAGTAAAGGTGTAAGCACCGTTCGCCCCGATCACCAGGGTGCCGACGTTGGCGATGATCGCCGGGGCGCCTGCGGTGTACTCGGTGCCGCCAACCGTGAATGTCGCGACACTCAGATCGTTGTCGACATCGCT
>NZ_JBFUIH010000131.1:0-574 GCF_056401975.1 Pseudomonas sp. P4_C8
ACACTATAAGCTTGAGTCGGGACTACATGGAGTTTGGTTAATTAATGATGTAGTGAAAATAATCGCACCTGGCGTTGGGGTGGCTTTACTGATAGGCGTATTCGGGATTGATCAATCAACAAGCGTTAGAGCTTTAGCTTACGTTATATTTGTGTCGGGGGCTGTTTTTGCGTGCATGGCATTCTGCGCTAAATTTATATGGGGTTTGGATTTTTTTAAAAATTTAGGTGTTAAGTAATGATATTTATCCCGTTTTTTGTTTTTGTTTTGTTATTTGTTGTTTACCAGTCAGTAAATAATTTCAGATTTGGCGTTGTTAGTTATTTGATTTTAATATATGTGGCCTCGTCATTTTGCGCAATTATTTTAGACAGTTTTTTTGAATACTATGATAGTTATAATGTTGAATTAGAGCCGGTACTAATTTTTACATTCGCACTTTCTTTGGTTTTTCTGGGGTTCTTCAGGTTTAGAGATCGTGATTTCTGTTGTATTGAACTGAGTAATTTTAAGTTTCTGAGGGTTTTAGAGTTTTCGCTAATTCCGTTATCACTCTCTGCTTTGGTTTTTTTTA
>NZ_JBFUIH010000132.1:0-572 GCF_056401975.1 Pseudomonas sp. P4_C8
GGGGTCATTGACCGGGGTGACGCTGATATCCAGCGTGCTGGTGGAACCGGTGTTGGTGGTGTAGGTGACGGTCGGCACGGTGCCGTTCCAGTTATCCACCGGGGTAAAGGTGTAAGCACCGTTGCTGGCGATGATCAGCGTTCCGACACCGGTCATGGTTGCGGTCTGGCCCGCCGTGAAGCTGCCGTCGACCCCATTCACGCTGAAGCTGGAGACGCTCAGGAGATTATCCACATCGCTGTCATTGCCCAGCACGTTGCCGGTTGCAACATGGTCTTCATCGACAGTGTYGGTRTCCGCGGTCAKGACGCTTGGGTCATTGACCGGGGTGACGCTGATATCCAGCGTGCTGGTGGAACCGGTRTTGGTGGTGTAGGTGACGGTCGGCACGGTGCCGTTGTAGTTGGAGTCCGGAGTAAAGGTGTAAGCACCGTTCGCCCCGATCACCAGGGTGCCGACGTTGGCGATGATCGCCGGGGTGGCGCCTGCGGTGTACTCGGTGCCGCCAACCGTGAACGTGGCCACGCTCAGGAGATTATCCACATCGCTGTCATTGCCCAGCACGTTGCCGG
>NZ_JBFUIH010000133.1:0-565 GCF_056401975.1 Pseudomonas sp. P4_C8
ACGTCGCCGAAGGCGAAGCTGCCGCTGGTCACCGTGGTGCCGTCTTCGGCCACCGCACCGCTTTCGAGTTCTGCCGCCGTCACCGTCGGCGCGTCATTGCTACCGGTAATGGTGATCGTCACGTCCTTGGTCACCGCCGCCCCGAAGTCGTCGGTCAGCGTCACCGTGAACACTTCGGTCTTGGTCTGGCCCTCGGCCAGGTACTGCGCCGCACTGTTGCTCAGCGTATAGGTCCAGCCCACGCTGCCCGCCGCGTCGCCCGTGCTCTCGTCGCTGACATTGGCCACCAGCGTACCCAGCGCACCGGACGGTGTGCTCACGCTGGCCACATGTGCGTCATCGACCAGGTCCACGTCGCCGAAGGCGAAGCTGCCGCTGGTCACCGTGGTGCCGTCTTCGGCCACCGCACCGCTTTCGAGTTCTGCCGCCGTCACCGTCGGCGCGTCATTGCTACCGGTAATGGTGATCGTCACGTCCTTGGTCACCGCCGCCCCGAAGTCGTCGGTCAGCGTCACCGTGAACACTTCGGTCTTGGTCTGGCCCTCGGCCAGGTACTGCGCCGCAC
>NZ_JBFUIH010000134.1:0-557 GCF_056401975.1 Pseudomonas sp. P4_C8
CGCTCTGCGTCGATGAAACCGATACTTTGGACGTTTATCCCTATGATTGATAAGACCAGTCAGTTTTTTGCCATTCTCACGGCGGTCGGTGAAGCCAAGCACGCCAATGCCATTGCCTTGGGCCTGGACTGGATGTTCACCGAGATGGGCCTGGGCGATGCCAACGGCACCGACCCGATTCCCGATCGCCTGCAGACCCAGTTGATCAACGAATGGCGCCGGGCGCCGATCAACCAGATCCGCGTCGATCCAGCCAACCCCAACACGGTGATCACCGAACAGATCATTCCGCCGGAAGTCGGCGGTGAGTGGATTCGCGAGATCGGCCTGTACGACGTCGACGGTGATCTGGTGGCGGTGGCCAACTGTGCGCCGAGCTATAAACCGTTGTTGGCCCAAGGCACGGGCAAGACCCAAGTGGTGCGGATGAACTTCATCGTCAGCAGCTCGGCAAACATCGTGCTGAAGATCGACCCGGCGGTGGTGCTGGCCACCCGTGAATACGTGGACCTCAAGATCCAGGAGGAACTGGCCAAGCTGGATCACAAACAGTCAGC
>NZ_JBFUIH010000135.1:0-529 GCF_056401975.1 Pseudomonas sp. P4_C8
CCTGCATACGCAGATAGGGGTTTCGGAATTTAATCTTGACGATGACCTACTCTCACATGGGGAAACCCCACACTACCATCGGCGATGCATCGTTTCACTGCTGAGTTCGGGATGGGATCAGGTGGTTCCAATGCTCTATGGTCGTCAAGAAATTCGGTAGCCAGGTCGTTTACCTTTCGGTTCACGCTCCAGCGAATGGGTATGCAATAGATTTGTGTGTTKCTTKCGAAYTTTCGGTTCTTTCGTCTTCACACACCGCAATCTGGCCTCTTTCGAGTTCGCAAATTGCTTGGGTGTTATATGGTCAAGCCTCACGGGCAATTAGTATTGGTTAGCTCAACGCCTCACAGCGCTTACACACCCAACCTATCAACGTCGTAGTCTTCGACGGCCCTTCAGGGGACTCAAGGTCCCAGTGAGATCTCATCTTGAGGCTAGTTTCCCGCTTAGATGCTTTCAGCGGTTATCTATTCCGAACATAGCTACCCGGCAATGCCACTGGCGTGACAACCGGAACACCAGAGGTTCG
>NZ_JBFUIH010000136.1:0-522 GCF_056401975.1 Pseudomonas sp. P4_C8
GCCGCACCGAGGAACAGTTCCAGACGGTTACCGGCCGGGATCGCGTCACCCAGTTGCTGGACGATGCCCAGGGATTGCGGCTCGACCACCGCTGCAATGGCGATGAACACCGCAGCCAGACCGATCATGCTGTGCATGAAGGCGACCAGCTCGGGCATCTTGGTCATTTCAACGCGTTTGGCCATGATCGAACCGACAGTGCCGCCGATCAGCAGGCCGACGATCACGTAGACGATACCGTCATGGGCCCCGCCTTGTCCAAAAGAGAGCGCGCCGAGCTTGTAGATCAGGCCCACGCTGGTAAGGATCGCCAGGCCCATGCCGAGCATGCCGAACAGGTTGCCGCGACGCGACGTGGTGGGGTGCGAGAGGCCCTTGAGCGCCTGGATGAAGCAGACCGAGGCGATCAAATACAGGGAAGTAACCAGGTTCATGCTCATGCTTGTTGCACCTCAGCCTTGACTGCTTCGGTCTTGGCTGCCGGAGCTTTGGCCGCTTTCTTCTTGAACATTTCCAGCATGC
>NZ_JBFUIH010000137.1:0-521 GCF_056401975.1 Pseudomonas sp. P4_C8
CTCCTATGTATGGACTCGCCCCCACTGTCTACCTGCTTTTCAAACACTGCTACCCGGTTGCATCTATGTATAAGGCCTATTCGAGGAAGCCATCTTTGGCTTCTGGCCAACATTGGTTGAGCTCACGGTATGCCGATTACATTCAGGCCTCGAAGGCCGGTAGGAGCGCAGGCATCAATCCGCGACGGTCTGACCTGGGGTCAATGTTTTCTAGCAGGGGCTGGAGCGCACTTGCGCCCCGGTGGCAGAACGCTGTCGATCAACWACTTGTCGCCATCGGCCGGTTGGCGGCGATAAGTCTGGTCATTCTGTAGCAGTACCCAGATGATTCGCAGGTTGCGATTCGCCAGCCGTACCGCTGCTTCCTTGCGTCCCAGCCGACTCTGCCAGCGTTGCAAGCGACGATCGTCGGGCTGTTCCGAATCTGGGCGCAGCTGCCTCAATACCGCGTGAGCCCCCTGCACCATCAGGCTGCGCACGTAGCCATCGCCTCGTTTGCACATCCGGCCCAGGCGAACCTT
>NZ_JBFUIH010000138.1:0-513 GCF_056401975.1 Pseudomonas sp. P4_C8
CCTACGATGCGTCGCAAGATCGATATCAATGCCCTGCCGGAAAATGGCTGATCTTTAAACAGATCAGCAATAAAGGCCGAATCTACCAGGCAGCGGTCAGCGACTGCGCAAGCTGCCCGTTAAAAGCGCAATGCACCGACGCCCARCGCCGATACCTCTCACGCCATCTGCACGAAAAGGCTTTCGAGCGAATGGAACGGCGAATGCAGGCACACCCCGAAATGATGGTCAGCCGAAGATCCATCGTCGAACATCCCTTCGGCAACCTTAAACAGTGGTTATTTGGTAACGCKCGCTTCTTGCTGCGACAGCTTGAAGGCGCGAGGGCTGAAATGGCCTTGGCGGTGAACGCCTATAACCTGAAAAGAGCGATTAACGTGCTGGGCGTGCGTCAGATGATGGCGCTGATGGACTGAAAAGCCTTTTTTCGTCTGCTGTGAGCACAAAAGCAAACGCCCCGAACAAGTCGGGGCGTTTGCTGGAACCACCATCAGTGTGTTTTCACACAGTCTG
>NZ_JBFUIH010000139.1:0-507 GCF_056401975.1 Pseudomonas sp. P4_C8
GCATGCTGGAATGCTGGAAATGTTCAAGAAGAAAGCGGCCAAAGCTCCGGCAGCCAAGACCGAAGCAGTCAAGGCTGAGGTGCAACAAGCATGAGCATGAACCTGGTTACTTCCCTGTATTTGATCGCCTCGGTCTGCTTCATCCAGGCGCTCAAGGGCCTCTCGCACCCCACCACGTCGCGTCGCGGCAACCTGTTCGGCATGCTCGGCATGGGCCTGGCGATCCTTACCACGGTCGGCCTGATCTACAAGCTCGGTGCCGAACTGGCCCATGACGGTATCGTCTACGTGATCGTCGGCCTGCTGATCGGCGGCACTGTCGGTTCGATCATGGCCAAACGCGTTGAAATGACCAAGATGCCCGAGCTGGTCGCCTTCATGCACAGCATGATCGGTCTGGCTGCGGTGTTCATCGCCATTGCAGCGGTGGTCGAGCCGCAATCCCTGGGCATCGTCCAGCAACTGGGTGACGCGATCCCGGCCGGTAACCGTCTGGAACTGTTCCTC
>NZ_JBFUIH010000140.1:0-503 GCF_056401975.1 Pseudomonas sp. P4_C8
ATCACCAGGGTGCCGACGTTGGCCGATGATCGCCGGGGTGGCGCCTGCGGTGTACTCGGTGCCGCCAACCGTGAATGTCGCGACACTCAGATCGTTGTCGACATCGCTATCGTTGCCCAGCACGTTGCCGGTGGCCGCGTGGTCTTCATCGACAGTTTTGGTGTCCGCGGTCAKGACGCTTGGGTCATTGACCGGGGTGACGCTGATATCCAGCGTGCTGGTGGAACCGGTATTGGTGGTGTAGGTGACGGTCGGCACGGTGCCGTTGTAGTTGGAGTCCGGRGTAAAGGTGTAAGCACCGTTCGCCCCGATCACCAGGGTGCCGACGTTGGCGATGATCGCCGGGGTGGCGCCTGCGGTGTACTCGGTGCCGCCAACCGTGAATGTCGCGACACTCAGATCGTTGTCGACATCGCTATCGTTGCCCAGCACGTTRCCGGTKGCMACRTGGTCTTCATCGACAGTATTGGTGTCCGCGGTCATGACGCTCGGGTCATTGACCG